>CAZNSL010000278.1:0-7271 GCA_964574975.1 uncultured Alcaligenaceae bacterium
AGCAGCGCGATGACCTGGCCCACGGGCACAACCTCGCCTTCGCCGACCGCCTGCGGGGCGTCCGGGAACGCCCGCTTCAGCGCTGCGTTGCAGGCGATGTGGTCGACGTGGCCGTGCGTGTTCAGGATGGCTGCGGCCGTCAGCCCGCGGTCGCGCAAGTAGTCGAGGATGCGATCCGGCTCGAAGCCGGGGTCGATGACGAGGGCGTCGGTTCGATCCGGAAGGTGGGCGATGTAGCTGTTCTCGGCGAACGGCATCGACTCGACGACGTGGACTTGCATCTGGCACCCCTTCGCTGTAGATTCGCCCGGCCCGCGGCCAATTTTACGACCTGGCCGCGGCTCTGGGCCGACGCCGATCAAGGAGGATCGCACGCGCCATGACCGCCAGCCGCCTCGCAATCGTCGCCGTACTGGCCGCCGCCGGCCTCGCCACCGCGCAACAATCACCGTCGGCCCCGTCGTCGACCGCCGATCAGGCGCTTCAACTTGTTAACGAGGCGAAAGCTAGCTTTACACGTGTACGCGATTACATGGGTACGCTCGTTAAAGAGGAGCGGGTCAACGGCATCCTCCAGCCGGAGCAGTACGTCGAGTTGCGGGTCCGCCAGCAGCCATTGAGTGTGTTCCTGAAATGGCAGGGGCCGAAGTCGTACGTCGGGCAGGAAGCAATGTTCGTCAGCGGCAAGAACGACAACAAGATGCGGGCCAAGGGTACCGGTCTGGCGGCACTGGCCGGCTACGTGTCGCTCGACCCGCGCGACCCGCGCGCGACGGCCCAGAGTCGGCACATCATCACCGATACCGGTCTGGGGCACCTGATCGAGACGATCGCCAGGAACGCCGAGGCCGGGCGACGTTACCCGCCAAACGTGGTGCAAACGAAGTTCTCCGAGTACGCCTTCCAGGGCAAGCCGCATACATGCATGGAGACGACACATCTGGCCAATAACGGCCAGTTCTATGCCTACCGTACGCTGGTGTTCTTCGACAAGGAGACGAAACTGCCAGTGCGCTTCGAGGCGTACGACTGGCCTGTTGCCGGCGGAAATCCGAAAGGCGAGAAGCTCGAGGTGTACAGCTACATCAACCTCAAGTTCAACGTCGGTCTGACCGACGCCGCATTCGGGTTCTGATTGCGGCGGACTGGGCGATCTGAGATTTCGAAACCGAGACCTCAGATCGCCAAAGCTGCCGCGCATGCGCTCACTTCGAAAACCCGTAGAATCCTCCCATTCCGGGCGTCCGGTCGCGGCGCGACATCCGTTTTGTCAATGGCTCGACAGCCCAAGCAGACTTCGCGGCTCGTAGCGATCGTATCGGCACCGCTTTTGCTTGGCGTTCCGCACGGATCGCGGAGTTGCGATCCGCACTATCGGCGGACTCGCCGAACCGGACTTCAGAGTTTTCCACACCCCCCGTTCCCGGTCCCGACGTGGCACCGCGCCGTTAGGTCCCCTCAACCGGGGCGGCGTTGGTTGCTGCGCCGTGCGAGGAGACTCTACCTATGATCGGCCTCCTTTCCCGTCTCGTGTCGAAGGCTACCCGTTCCCGTCCCACCACCAGTCTGCGCGTCCAGGCTCTGGAAGATCGGGCGGTCCCCGCCGTGATCTACGCAGTCGGGGCTGGCGAGGGCGGCGGCCCCCGCGTCAAGGTCTTCAATGAAGACAGTACCGTGCGGCTGGACTTCTTCGCCTACGAGGACACCTTCCGCGGCGGTGTACGCGTCGCCACGGGCGACTTTAATGGCGACGGCCAGGACGACATCGTCACCGCCCCCGGCAACGGCGGTGGCCCGTTAATCCGCGTGTTCGACGGCAACACCGGCGAGATGCTCCAGAACTTCTTCGCCTACGACCCGGCCTTGCGCGGCGGGGCGTGGGTCGCCGCCGGCGATATGGACGGCGACGGACAGGCCGAGATCGCCACTGGGGCCGGCAACGGCGGCGGGCCACACGTTAAAGTCTACGACGGTGCGACCGTCAACGTCGTCCGCGAGTTCATGGCCTACGAAGACACCTTCCGCGGCGGCGTCCGTGTGGCCGCGGGCAGTTTGCGCTTCGGCCAGCCGGTTAGCCTCATTACCTCTCCCGGCGACGGTGGCGGTCCCTTGATCCGGGCGTTCGACGGGCTGGGCGGCGGCATGCTCTGGCAACAACTGGTATTCGACGGCACCGGCCGAAGCGGCGTGTACGTCAGTATCGGCGACGTGACCGGCGACGGCGTGAACGAGGTGTTCGTCGGCCAGGGCCGGCCGCTGAGTTCCGAAGTCCGCGTCCTTCAGGCAATTAACGGTCGTCCGAGTGCCGCCTATCCGGACGGGTTCAGCGTCTTCGGCGACGGGCCGAACGTCTTCGGAGTTCGTCTGCGAGCCGTCGACCTCGACGCCGACGGGCTGACCGAACTGCTCGCTGGCGAAGGCCCGGGCGGTTCGCCGGAAGTCCGCATCCTCAGCGGCACCGATTTGCAGCCAATGGCGACAGCAACCGCTTTCGAGGAGGGTTTCCAGGGCGGCATTTACCTCGGCTAATCGCATCGCCCGAACCGTTCCCGCAGTCCCGTAGGGTGGGACGAGTTTGGCGGGTCCCACCGCGAACGCTCAGCACCTTAGCGTTCGCGGTGGGGCTCGCCAAACCCGTTCCACCCTACGGGACTGCGGAACGCGCCATCCTATTCCCCTCGCTGCCACGTTGAACTCGCCGGTCGCGCGGGTCGTTCCCATTTTGTCGATTCGGCGGTCAGGCTGCTGGAGTTCACCCAGTGTTGGACTTGCCGTAAGTCCTTGCGGTTGAGAATCCCCTGGAATTCCTGGATCGGGTGGCGCACCCCTGGGGAAGGTCCGCCCAGCTCGGGTGAATCGCCGTTAGCGGGGCCGGCCCGGCAGGAGCCGAACCGCCTGCGCCCTGGAATCGCCGTAACCCCAAGGTGGCGGCCTGATCCGGGCCTCGGCAACACTGGGTGAACTCCAGTCAGGCTGAGGTTGACGCCGGCGCGAAATTATCCCATACTTCGCCAGCGCCACAGTCGTAGTTTCCCCAGGTCGGCCCCGTCGCGTCGTCTCCCTCCGACGAGCCTGCGCTGGAAGCGCGTCTGCGTTATCCCGGAAGTGAATCCACAGGCTCAAGGTTCCTGATCGTGAACAATCTCGTTCTTCGCAGCCGGCCGCGGGCCGGCGCGCGCCGGGGGGCATTCGTCTCCCGTTTGGCCCTCGAAGCCCTTGAGACCCGCACCGTGCCGGCCCTCGCCGCCCTGCCGGCCGCTTCGCTCGATTACGATCCCTCGCACATCCTGGTCCGCCTGCGCGACGGAGTGCCCGCGACGGTACTCGGTGCTTTTCAAGAATCGCTCGGCAGTCAACTCTATCGCGTTGCCTTAGCGCCCGGCCAGAACGTGCCGCAGGCCGTCGCCGCCTTTTCGCAGCGGGACGACGTGTTGTTCGCCCAGCCGGACACGCTCGTCAGCGCGGCCGCCATTCCCAACGACGCGCGCTTCGGCGAGCAGTGGGGCCTGCACAACGTCGGTCAGGGCGGCGGCACGCCCGACGCCGACATCGACGCCCCGGCCGGCTGGGACGCGTCCACTGGTCGCGGTCGGACCATTGTCGCCGTCATCGACTCCGGTATCGACACCAACCACCCCGACCTCGTCGCCAATCTCTGGCGCAACCCCGGTGAGGTGGCCAACAACGGCATCGACGACAACGGCGATGGCTACATCGACGATGTCTACGGCTGGAACTTCCTGGCCAACAACGCAAACGTCACCGACGACTACGGCCACGGCACGCACGTCGCCGGCATCATCGGCGCGGTCGGCGGCAACGGCATCGGCATCTCCGGCGTCGATCCGAACGTGAAGCTCATGGCGCTGAAGTTCCTCAACGCCGGCGGCAACGGCCTGTTGTCGAACGCGGCCCGCGCGGTGACATACGCCGTGGCCCACGGGGCGAACGTCATCAACCTGAGTACCGGCGGCGTCTACGACGCGGCCCTGCAAAACGCCATCGCTGACGCCCGTTCGGCCGGCGTGGTCGTCGTCACCGCGGCCGGCAACCAGGCCCGCAACACCGACCAGTACCCGACCTACCCCTCCGGCTACCAGTTCGACAACATCGTGGCTGTCGGTGCGGTGGACTACCGCAATCTGCCGGCGTCGTTCTCCAACTGGGGGGCGAACAGCGTGGACCTGTTCGCTCCAGGGACCTACATCCTCAGCACGTACCGTAACGGTGGCTACCGGGTGATGAGCGGCACCTCGATGGCCGCCCCATTCGTGGCCGGTACCGTCGCCATGATCCGCGACCTCCAGCCAACCTGGAGCTACCAGCAGGTCATCGGTCACCTGCTCGGCACCACCAGCCGGTTGACGGCCCTGCAGGGCCGGGCCGTGACCAACGGCGTACTCAACTTCGGCCGGGCAATCCTGACCTTGCCGCCGGCCACGAACCTGCCGCCGTTTCCAACGCCGACGCCGACGCCAACTGACTTGACCGGGCCGCGGGTGACGGCCGCAACGTTCAACGACGGCACCACGTTGAGTACCGTGCGCGTCGGCTTTTCCGAGGCCGTCAACCCTGCAGCCTTCACCGCAAATGATGTGGTGCTGACCGGGCCCGCCGGCACCGTGCCGGTCGCATCGGTCGTGGCCGTGGCCGGCACGAACAACACACTATTCGACGTGACCTTCGTGGGCCAGACGGTGGCGGGCAATTACGCCTTGGCCTTGGGCCCAGACGTGCGCGACGTGGCGGGGAACAAGTTGGACCAGAACCAGAACGGCGTCAACGGCGAGGTGGCCGACGTATTCCGAACTCAGACGACGCTGACGCCGCCACCCGCCCCGCCGCCGTCGGGCGGGCAGACGTTTACCTCGGCCGATGCCCCGAGGACGATTATCGACATGGGGACGATGATCTCATCCCTGGTCGTGGACCGCGACATTTCGATTGGCGCGGTGCGGGTGAGCCTGAACGTCACGCACCCCTACGATGCTGACCTGTTGATTACGCTTCAGTCGCCGACGGGAAGGCGAGTCCTGCTATTCAACCGCCGCGGCGGTGCTGGCGACAACCTGACCGATACGGTCCTCGCCGATGCAGCGGCCCAGCCGATCTCGACCGCGCACGCGCCATTCGCGGGGACGTTCAAACCGGACGGGCCGCTATCGAGCTATGCGGGGCTGAACGCCCGCGGCATATGGCGGCTGATCGTCGAGGATCGGATGCAGCGGATGACCGGCACACTCAACGGCTGGTCGCTAACGTTCGACGCCTCCGCCGGAGCCGCAAGCGGCGCGTCGGTGGCAATGGACGCCGCCACGGTTGCGACGCTGACCGGGCCGCGCGTGCGGCACTAACGGTTCGATGTCGCAGAGCCGTTGAGCCCGTCGCGCCAGCGAGGGGGAGTGGCAACGACAAGGTGCGTTCGCAGAGTCCTCGCTGGCGCGTCGGGCTCACCGGCTTTTCCGCGGGTACAATGCGCCCCGTGGACGACCTCTCCCGCCTCCTGACCGACCCCGCGGCGGACGAGCTGCTGCCGCTGGTGTACGCCGAGTTGCGCCGGCTCGCTGCTGCACGTCTGGCCCGCGAAGCGCCTGGCCAGACGCTCGACGCCACCGCCCTCGTCCACGACGCCTACCTGCGGCTCGCCGGCTCGGCCGGGTTCGCCAATCGCGGCCACTTTTTCGCCGCGGCCGCCGAGGCCATGCGCCGCATCCTCGTCGAGCGTGCCCGCCACAAAGGTCGGCTGCGCCACGGCGGCGGCCGGCGGCGCGTGCCCTTGGCCGACATCCCCGCTCGCGCCGACGACACCCCCGACGACCTGCTCGACCTCGACGTGGCCCTGACACAGCTGGCGGCCGACGACGCTGCGGCCGCCGCTGTCGCACAACTGCGTCTGTTCGCCGGGCTGTCCGTCGAGGAAGCCGCCGACGCCCTGGGCCAATCGCGGGCGGCGGCCTACCGCCACTGGACCTACGCCCGCGCCTGGCTGCGCGACGCGCTGGGCGACTAAGCGATGCGGAGGGCGCGGCAGGTTTCTTCGTAGGTGGCTTCGAGTTCGAGCGGCACGGCGAGTTCGTCGCTCAACCACAGCGGCAGCGTCGGCAGCGGTTGGCCAACTTCGAGCGGTTCTTCCCAAATCCTGAGCCGGCGCTGTCGCCCCGTACCGACGTAACGGCAAGCGACCGCGTACAGGGGCGACTCCGACGCGGGCGATGGCTCCGGCCGGCCCAGCAAGTCGAGCAACTCGCGAAAGAGATTGGCGGATCGCTCGGTCACGATATCCACGATCGCGACCGACACCTGCTGTCGCAGCAGGGCGGCACACTTGGCCGCAAACGCCCGACGGTTTTCGGGGCGGTCCAGGTTCGACGGGCTGACGATTTCCACGGCGGCGACCAGGATTCGTCCGCGCCGCGTGTCGTAGATGCGCACTTCGTACTCGTCCGCGTCCGGTACCTCGACATCTATAGTTCGGGTCGGCCGGGCGGGTGCCCAGGCGGTCGTCGCTACGCCGCCGCCGTCGGCGGGAGCTGCGGTGTGGTGGTTCAGGTCGGGTTCGAGGGCGGCGACATCGACTTCGACACCACCGCCGAGGTGGACGAACGGGCCGGCGACGTACGGTGCGGGCAACGTCCGCATGAGGGCCGTCGCCATCGTCATGGGCCAGCCACCGTGGAGGAAGTCCCAGGAGGTCGTATCGGCGAGTGGCGCATGGAAGTGATCCCGGAGCGGCATGGCGGCGTCCTCCTCGCGGCTATTCTAACCCCGACATGGACAAGACGTGAGACGAATCCGCCGTCGCCGTCGCATTAGGGGTGACGCCCGCCCCGGAGTGACCGCCATGCCCGCCGACGTGAAGTCGATCTTCCTGGCCGCCGCCGACAAGCCGGCGATCGACCGCGCCGCCTACCTCGACGAAGCGTGCGCCGGCGACGCGGCCCTGCGGCAGCGCGTCGAGGCACTCCTGCACGCCCACGACGAGCCGAGCGACGCGCCGCGAACCCCGGCATACGCGCCGCCGGTCACTCCGGCCGTCGAAAACGGCAGGGCGTTCGCCGGCCGGTACAAGCTGCGCGAGCGGCTCGGCGAGGGCGGCATGGGCACCGTCTACGTCGCCGACCAGACCGAGCCGGTGCAGCGGCGCGTCGCCCTCAAGGTCATCCGCACCGGCCTCGACTCGGCCCACGTGATCGCACGCTTCGAGCAGGAACGCCAGGCGCTCGCGCTAATGGACCACCCCAACATCGCCAAGGTGTTCGACGCCGGCGTCG
>CAZNSL010000279.1:0-7265 GCA_964574975.1 uncultured Alcaligenaceae bacterium
CGAAGAGTTAGCCCCGCTGTCGGTGACGCTGCCGGCGAAGAAAGGCGAGCCGGCTAGCGTCAGCGGCCGGAGTACCGTGGTGCCGGTGCATTTGCACGCGCGAGTGACGGAGGTGGGGCTTTTGGAGGTATCGTGCCGCAGCCGCGACGGCGGCGAGAGTTGGAAGCTGGAGTTCAACGTCCGCGAGCGGTGAACGACCGCCATTTGGAGAGTCGTGACATGCCATTGCTCGATCACTTCCACCCGCCGCTCGCCGGCCGGCGACATTGGGAGTCGTTCCACGCTCGCTGGGCATCGTCAATCGCGGACGCCCTCAACGAATCGCTCCCCGACGACTATTTCGCGGAAGCCCAAGTCCACGCCTGGCCGCGGATCGAGGTTGATGTAGCGACGTTCGAGGACCGCCCCTCGGCGGACGGCGGCACGGCGACGTTGACGCGGGCGGCCTCGGCTCTGGCAGTGGCCGACCTCGTGTTACCGGCGACCTTCCCGCCGGAGTTCGGCGTGAACGTTTACAACGCGGAGGGAGGCCCGACCGTGGTCGCGGCCGTCGAGTTGGTGTCGCCCGGCAACAAGGATCGCGACGAGACGCGTCGGGCCTTTGCCGCCAAATGTGCGACCTACGTCCAGCGGGCCATCGGCCTGATCGTCGTGGACATCGTAACGAGTCGGCAGTCGAAGCCGTTCGACGACTTGATGGCCTACCTCGACCCCGCGCGGACGCTGCCGGAAACGGAAGCGTTGACGGCCGTGTCGTACCGGCCCGTGCGGGCGGACGGCATCGATTCTTTGGAGCTACGCATCCGCTCGCTGGCCGTGGGCCGGCCGCTGCCGGAGTTGCCGCTGGCCCTTGGGGGGCTGGGGCACGTCATGCTCGACCTGGAGGCGAGCTACGAAGACGCCCGGCGGCGCAGCCGGCTCGGGCAAGCGGTGGATGGGCCGTGACGGCTCGTTAGCCCCTTCAGCCCCGCGACCGTCTCACAGTGCGTTGGGGCGTCTGCGTCGCCGGCCGACGACTACGGTTTCGGGGGCTTCGGCTTCCCCGCATCCCCGGCCGGCTTGGACTTTTCTTCCTCCGCGGCGTCCTTCGCGATTTCCTTGATGTCTTCCGCCATGGACGGGCTGCCGTGCTGGATGCCGAACCACCGGTCGGCGTTCTCCCAGGTGGGAATGCTTCCCTTGGGCAGACGCTTGAGGAAGAGGATGCACTTGGCCCCCCGCCGCAAGGTGGGGGGCCTGTCGTCGGCCTGGTCGCCGTACAGGACCATCATTGCCTTCAACTTCTTCTGCGGCTCGACCCCCTTGAGGACTTCTAACACGGTCACGTCGACGGGGTAGTCGTTTACCAAGCCCCCTTCGTGGGAGTTGGGACCATGAACTTCGTCGACCGTCACCCGCAGCACGAGTTCCGACTTGCTGAGCAAGCGCTTCAAGACGGCATCCCCGTCGGGGGTTGCGCCGCGACCGGCCGGCTTGGATTTTTCGTCCTCCACAAGTCTCTTGATCTGCTCGACCATGGACGGGCTGCCGTGCTGGACGCTGAACCTCGGGTCGGCGCTTCGCCAGACGGGGGTGTTCTCCATTGGCGGACGCCTGAGGAAGAGGATGCACTTGGCCCCCCGCCGCAGGGCGGGGGGCATGTCGTCGTCCTTGTCGCCGTACAGGACAATTGACACCTTTAACTTCTTCTGCGGTTCAACGCCTTTGAGCACTTCCAACACGGATACGTCGACGGGGTAATAGTTCACCATGCCCCCTTCGTGGGAGCTTGGCCCACGAACTTCATCGACCGTTACCCGCAGCACGAGTTCCGACTTGCCGAGCAGTTTCTTCAACACGGCATCCTCGTCGGGGGGTACGCCGCGACTGGTTGCGATAACAACGAGAAATGTTACCAGACACCCGAGCGTTCTCATTTAACCCTCCACCGATTGAGCTGTCCCTGAGATTGCCGCCGCCCGCGAACCGCGCGGGCATCGGCGCACCGGCTCAAGGTAGCGGCGTGTGCGGCCCATCGACTTTGACGATTTCGTTAATGCCGTCGGGGTTTCGCGCAAACGGATTGTTCTCCGTGCGGATAGCATCGAGCCGTGTTCGCCAGGGTACGAAATCGGACGCCCTCGACCCGTGTTCTCCAGTGGTGACGGCCGGGAACTTCGTACGCACCTGCGGAATGACGGTGAGCACCCGAGCGAACTCGAAGAAATTCATGTTCGCTTCCTTCCGCAACAGGAAGCTGTAATCGGCTCGAGCGTCCATGCCAGGTGCGTCGAACGAATAGATATGGTTGTCATCGGGCGTGTTGTCTTCATCGTTGTTCTTGTCGTCGTCGTTCGCATAGTCGCGGAACCGGGGGAAGGTAGCGGATGCGCTTGAGAGGACTGCCCTCGGACCTATCCTTGGCGTATCCCAAATTCGCACCTCTTTTATTCTCGCCATGTCGAAAACGACCACGTTCTTACGCTCGAACATGCCCGGCGGGCTGACGACCATGTCGATGATCATCAGGTTGCGGCACGTCGGCGTCGTACTGGTGGCACCGAGTACGTAGCCGGCGAGTATACGAGTGTCGAACAGCTTTTTCCCTTTATCGCCCATGCCTACAGGTGCCGTCCTCCCGGTGTTCAGGAACGCCGAGAAAGTCACCCAAACGCCCGTCGCTTTGACCGACTCCGTTTGGCCCTTGTAGCCCATCGAGATGGTCACGTCCCGTTGGGCCGCACTCGCCTCGGTGATCTCGACCCAAAGCGTAAACCTGCCGTTGACGAAGTCGCTGGGGGCGATCGACGCCGAGCCGTTCGTCAGTGCGAACTCGGTTTCTTTCGTCGACAATCGCCACAATTTGGCGTTGCCCTGGACGGTCAACGTCACGGGGGCTGGGTTTGGGTCAGCGGGCTGATGGATGGTCAGCCTCATGAGGTCCATTTCATTGACGCCCGTCGTTTGTGGGGGTGACCGCTTCACGACCTGGTCCTTGTTGTCGACGGTACCATCCCCGTCCGTGTCGTTCAGGTTGGCAACGGTGAATGCGCCGACCGTCTTGCTCTCCTCCGGCTTCACTTCGGGGCCGGACTGGCCGTTCTCGATCCTCATGTTGAGGGCGAACAACAGCACTTCGGCGCTCGGCTGAGCGCCACCCGTGAGATTAAACGTCGCGTACCCGAACGTCTGATCGCCCCCAGCAACCTGGGGCGTGTACGAGAACCAGCCGTCGGTGCCGAACGACGTTAAGCGGCCCGCCGCGGGATGGCTCACGAGTACGGCAATGTCTCCTTTGGGATCATTCTCCAGGACGCTCCCGGCGGTGATTGGGTTTTCGCCGACCGGGTAAGAGTCGTTGGACGCATCGACCGGCGGCGGTTCCACGAGGTCAACGTCCGGCATGATGATGGTGCAGGTCGCGTAGCCGCTGGTGACGATGCCGTCCGTGATGCGGTACCGGAACGACGTGACGTCGTTCCAGTAGTCGTATGGCGAGGTCCACCAGTACCGCCCGTCGGCCCGGATGTCGAGTTGGCCCGCCATCCCCGCCGTGTCGACCGACCCGACGTGGCGTAGGTAGCGCAGGCGGAATCATCCGGCGCTCATACTACCGAGTCCGGCCGCTCGTAGTGGTCGGCGACGAGTAGCCGGAAGCGGGTGTAGCGCGGGTCGTCGGCCGGCAAGACCGTTGCCCACTCCCGCTCGACCCAAGCCAAGTCGAGACGGCCGCGGTTGCCGTCGAGCAGGGCGATGATGTCGTTCCAGTCGCGGGGGCGCGCCGCCAACAGTTTCAACAGCACCAGCCCCTCGATGGAGGCGACCCGCACCGGACGGCCGAAGCCTGGCGAGAGCGTGGCTTCGTCGAGTACGTGTCGATAAGCGTCCAACACCGGCTTGATCCAGTCGATGCGGACGCCCTGGAAGTCGAACGCGATCATGTGGTGCCGCACGAACTCGGCCGTCGCTGCCACCTCGTCGACGTTGAACCCGCGGCCGGCCAGGTCCGCCAGCAGCCCCGGCAGGGCCAGTTGCGGCACCTCGACGACGAAATCCAGGTCGTTGGTCGTCCGCGCGTGGCCGCGGAGGCTCACGGCCACCCCGCCGATCAACGCGTAACGGACGCCCGGCCGCTCGAAGGCGTCGGCCAGGGCTTCGAGGGCCGTTAGCAGCCGCGGCTCGTACATCGGTCGCTCAGTGTCCGTGCAGGGCAAAAATGCGGCGGTGTGCCTCCCGCCATGCTTCCTCATCGGCCGCGATGCGGCGGAGGATCGCGTCGCGGTTAGGCGACGCTTGAATGAGGCGGTCGGCCAACTCCGTCATCTCAATGACAATGCGGGCCTGCTCCTCCGGTGGGAGGCTTCGGAACCGCGCCGCTTCACGGGCGGTTTCGTCGCCGGGGTCGGGGAACTTGTACGGCCATTCCACGCGTCGGCCCTCCGCCGGGCATTATACCCCGCCGTACGCCGCGAAGCAGTTCGGCGTCTCCCACAGCCGCACCTCGACCACCGGCAGGCCGGCCTCTTTCGCGTGGTCGAAGATCCACTTCGCGATGTTCTCGGCCGTCGGGTTCGTCGGCATGGTCACGAAGCGCTCGCCGCGCTCGCGCAGCACCGGCACCATCGGGTCGGCCTCGTGCAGGATCATCGTGTGGTCGAGCGTCTCGTCAATCCACTTGCCGACGATGCGCTTCACGTCGGTGAAGTCCACCACCATACCGCGCTCGTCGAGCGACGGACCTTCGAGCGTCACCACGGCGATGCCATTGTGGCCGTGCAGGTGGCGGCACTTGCCTGCGTAGTCCAACAGCCGGTGGCCGTAGCAAAACTCGATCTCGCGGGTCACGCGGAACATCACGCTCGCTCCCAGGCCCCGCGGCCAGTCGGCCGCTGCGTTTTCGACTCCCACTCCGCTGACGCATACCGCGTCGGATCCGGCACCCCCGCGGCCCGGAACGCCCGGCCACGCTCGCCGCACTTGCCGCAGCGCCCGCAGTGCAGCCCGTCCACCGGCGCGGCGCACGAGAACGTGTGTTCGAGCGGCAAGTCGCGGCCGAGGGCGACGACCTGCGACTTCGTCAATCCGGCATACGGCGTCTCGATGCGCAGCTTTGCACCGACGGCATGGCCGACGGCGGAGGCGAAGTCGGCGAAGAACTGCGGCGTCGCATCGGGGAACGGGTTGGCGGCCAGGACGGCCATCGCCACCGCCGGCACGCGCTGCAGCCGGCACCAGATCAGTGCCTTGGACAGCAGCAGCACGTTGCGGCCGGGCAGGAAGAACTCCTCGTCGCCGGCCTCGGCGTCGGGGGCGGTGCCGGTCGTACTCCAGTGGTCGCCGTACAGGTCGCGGGCCGGCAGTTCCAACGTCACCAGAGGCTTGAGGGCCGGCGTGCGGATCGCGGCGAGGAATCGCGTCAGGTAGTCGAACTCGACGCCTTCCCACGTCAGCCCGGTGCGGACGTAAATGGGGTGGACCGCGGACCGCTCGCGGGCGGCCCGGCCGAGCAGCACGGCACTGTCCAGGCCGCCGGAGACCAGCACGGCGAGCGGCTCGTCGGGGGGCTGACTCATCGCCGCTATTGTAGGTATCCGCCGGGTTGGCGTTGACCGGATCGCGCGCTTCGCTATCGTCCCCGGCTTCGCCGCCCCCCTGTCGTTCGCCCAAGGACCCCCACCCCATGCTCCGACGTTTCGTTCTCGCCCTGGCCGCCGCCGCGCTGGCGCTGCCGGCGGCCCGTGCCGGTGACCCGCTCCTCCAACGAGTCTACCCCGTGGGCGACCTCGTCGTGCCGGCACCCGCCGGCGCGCCCGACCCCCAAAAACTCATCCGCACCATCACAACGCAGGTCGCCCCGGCGAGTTGGGTTGACAAGGGCGGCGCGGGCACCGTCGATTATCTGCCGATCGGCATGAGTCTGGTCGTCCACCAGACGCCCGCCGTCCACGAGCAGGTCGTTCAGCTATTGGAATCGCTGCGCTGGCCGAGATGTCAGATCGCGTTCGAGGTGCGTCTGCTGGCCATCTCCGACGAGTGTTACGCCGCCCTCGGTCGGCCCGGCGCGGCCGGGGCGACGATCATTCTGTCAGACGACGAAGCGCTGACCCTGCTGACGAAGGCCCAGGCCGATCGCCACACGACCCTGCTGCAATCGCCAAGGGTCACGACACTCGAAGGCCAGAACGCGGTCGTCCAGGTCAAGCAGGAACACGCCTTCGTCACCGGTGTCGATCGCGTTGAAGTCCAAGGCATCCCCTGCTTCGTACCGACCCAAGAATCTCTGTCGTCCGGCCTGGTGTTGGCCCTGCGCGGCACGGTCCTGCCCAATAGCGGCGACATCGCCGTCCGAGTCAAGGTGGATGTCAGCCACGTTCAGGGCAGCGCTCCGCTGTTCCCGGTGGCGACGTTCATCACGCCCGTATTCGATGACGGCGCGCGAGGCAAGCCGATTCCGTTCACGCAGCACGTCCAGCAGCCGACGCAAATGACCTGCGGCGTCACCAAGGTGCTGGCCATTCCGCCGGGCCGCACGGCCGCGTTCGGTGCTGGCCGGCGGGCGCGCGAAATCGTCGAGGAGGCGAAGGTGCCAGTGCTGGGTGACCTGCCTATTCTCGGCGACTTCTTCACCGCTCGCACCAGCCACACCGAGACGGAAAACATCGTCGTGCTGCTGACGCCGAAGGTTGGCGAATGCGGCGGTGGGGAATCGCCGGTCGTGCCGCCGCTGGCCCCCGCTGCGGTGCGGATGGACGTGACGACCTTCAGCGTCTGCGACTGCTTCTGGGCGAACACGCACGGGCCGGCGGCTAAGCTGGCGACGGAGAACGTCGCCTTCATCGGCGGCGACGGCCAGGCGTTCCGCGATGCCCTGCGCGAATGTGGCGGCTGCACGATCTACGCGGAGCCGCGAATGCTGACGCCGGTCGGCCGGCCCGCGTCGTTCGCCATGGGCCACGTTGTGACGACGTTCACGCCGACCGTTTCGGCCGACGAGACTTTCGTGAAGGTCGCCGGCACGGTCTGGGGACTCGAAGCCGCTGCCGGCACCCCGGCGCTGCCGACGCTCACGGTGCCGGACGGCAACGCCGTCGTTTACAAGCTCGGCCGCGACTGCGCCAGCGGCGCGACGCTGTACGCCTTGGTGTCGCCGCGGCGCGTATCGGCGACGGGCGGCGAGGAGTCGGAGCCGCCGCTGGTGGCAATCGTGGCCGCGTACCGCAAGGCGTGCGCCGACTGGAGTTCACCCAGTGTTGGACTTGCCGTAAGTCCTTGCGGTTGAGAATCCC
>CAZNSL010000280.1:0-7234 GCA_964574975.1 uncultured Alcaligenaceae bacterium
CCAACATCACCTACCACCCCGCCGACGACCGCTGGAGCGAACTGCGAGTCGCCAATAACGCCGATGCGTTGGCGCAACAGGAGGCAAAGCTCCAAAAAGAGCTACTCGACCGCAAGCTTAAGGAACTGATTCGGCAAGTCGGTAGCGTGGCCAGGCTCGCGGACAAGCTGAAGAAGGAAAGCGACGGGGCCGCCGCCGTTACGGACGAACACGCGAACGAACTGTCGCGCCTCGGCGGCGATACCAAAGACGCGACGGCCGAGGCGAACGACTTGGCGAAACTGGCCGAGCGGGTCGGCCTCGACCCAATTTCAACGGCACTCAAGTCCGTTGCCACTGACGAACTCCGTCGCGCCGGCGAAGACGTACAAGCCGCTACCGCCGCGGCCGACACTTCGCGCACGGCATCGTTGCGTCGCGCCGAGGAGGCGCTATCGCAAGCCCGCGAGAAACTGGAAGCACTGCAAGCGTTGAACCGCGAACTGGCGAAAGCCCGCGAAGACGAAGCCAAACTCAAGGAGTTGTCCGACCGGCAACGGCAGTTGGCCGACGAGGCGGCCAAGGCCACGACTGCCGAGGACCGCGAGCAGATCGCGCGCGAGCAAGACGCGTTCGCCAAGGAACTCAAGAACCTCACCGAACGGAGCGAAGCGATCAAGGAAGCGGTCAAGAAGGCCCGCGAGGAGGAGGCCCGCCGGCTCGCCAAGTCGGCCGACGACTTGGCGAAGAAGCAGCGCGAGTTGAACGAGGCCTTGAAGGACCAGGAGCGCCAGCAAGTCGCCAAGAAGCTCGCCGAGGTCGCCGAGAAGCAAAAGAAGCTCGCCGAGGAGGCCGACCGGCTCAGCAAGAAGGCGAAGAAGCCGAACGCTCCACCTCCGCCGGCGGCCGAGGCGGCCGAGAACGCTGCGCAATATCTAAAGCGCGGCGACCCGGACCATGCGACCCGACAGCAAGCGAAGGCCGCCGAGCAACTCGACCGGCTCGCCGACGACATGAAGAAAGTCATCGACGCCGAGACCTCCCGGCGCACGCGTTCCGCCGACGAGTTGGCCAAGCTCCGCAAGCAACAGAACGACCTTGCGCGGAAGGCCGCTACGCACAGGACGCCGGCCGAACTCGCCCGCACCGCGCACGATCAAGCGGAACTCCAAAAGAAGTTCAACCAGCTCGATGCGGCCGGCCAGGACGCTCGCAAGGAGCAGGCGCGGCAGGCACTCGCCCGCGCCCACGACGACCTGCGCACCGGCCGAGCGCAGGACACCGGGGCGTCGCAGGACGACGCGCGACGAGCGCTCGAACGGCTCGAAGACGTCCTCCGAGGCGCGACGCCAGCCGACGACAAAGCGCAGGAACTCGCACGCTTGCAGAAGGAACTTGCCGACGAGGTCGCCAAGACCAATGACGCGGCTCAACGGCGTGCGGCCGCCGACCGCGAAGAAGCGATTGCCCGCGAGTTGCAAAACCTCAAATCCACGGAAGCCCCGGTCCGTCAGGCTGACGCCATCGAGGCGGCCATCAAGGCATTGCGGTTGATGCGCGAAAAGCCCGGCGACCCGGCCGTCAACGACCGCCTGCGCGACGCCGCCGAGAAAGTGCAGAAACTCGCCGACCAGCTCGCCAAGAAGGAAACGGAGCGCGCGCGGGCCGAGCGGTTGGCGGTGGAACAGGCCAAACTCGAAGCCGACGCGGCCAAGAAGTCGGAGATTGACCGACGCCGCCGGGCCAACCAGATCGCCGAAGAAGCCAGGCAACTCAAGGGCGGCGATAAGGCGTCGGCCGCCAAGCAGGCGCTACTCGACGCCCTCGCGAAGCAGCAGAAGGTGCCACCCCAGGTGCCGACTCCGCCGCAGGCGCGGCACGAGGTCACGGAAGCCCTACGCAAGTTCGCCGACGAGTTGGCGAAGCAAGACGATCGAGCAACGGCGAACCGACCCGACGAGGGGAAGCCGATCCCCGATAAGGCGCTGCCCGATCCCAAGGGCGAGCGCAAGCCGCACGCACCGGGCCAGACCGGACTGCCAACCAACGAGGATACCCAAAAAGCGAGGGATTTGGCCAAGGATCAGCGGCAGCTCATGGAACTCGTACGCAAGGCGTCCTCGACGCCGGCCGACCCGGTGCCCGGCGAAACCGAGGCCAACAATAAGTCCCTCCAGAACGAACTATCGAAGGGGGCAGCCGGCCTGGAGCAACAGTTGCGCCAGCAGTCCGAAGCCCAGCCGAACTCGCCATCGGGCCGCCAGGCCGAGGACGCGGCCAAGTCGGCGCAGGAGGCCCAAAACCACATGCGGGACGCGGGTCAGCGCAGCGCCGACGGCAAGCAGAAAGAGCGGTCGCGCGAGCGGGCGGCCGGTGCCCTCGAGCGGGCGGCGAAGCAAGTCGGCCAGAACGCCCCACCTCCGGAACCCGACAACGGTCTCGGCGGTGGTGCGAACTCGGCCTCAGCCGGCCAGGCCGTTCGCGACGCACAGGGCCAGATGCGCGAGGGCGGACAGGAACTGCGCGAGGGCAAGTCCGACGACGCAAAATCGTCGATGGATCGAGCGGCCGACGCGCTGGCGAAAGCGGCCAAGGCCCTCGGTCGGCGGCCGGACGGCAACCCGAATAAGGCCCCCGACGGCAAGACGCCCGCTCCGACCGGCGAATTGGCGAAGGAGTTGCAGAAGCATACGGGCAAGGCGTGGGGCGATCTGCCCGGCGAGTTGAAGACTCGCCTGCTTCAGGAGATGAAAGCGCAGTACGGCGACGACTACGCTCGCGTCATTAAGCTCTACTTCGAGCAGATCGCGGAGGCGAAGTGAACCGCGTCCGTCGCATCGCCGTCCTGATCGCGTTCGTCGTATCCAGCGTCCGCGCTGCCGACCCCGCGACCGATGTCGAGCCGGTCGATGAAGCCGTGCGCCGCGGCCTCGCCTACCTGGCCCGCATGCAGCAGGCCGACGGTTGCTGGCTGATGCCCGGCTTCGGCACGACGCGCAGCCCCGGTGTCACTGGACTTTGCACGATGGCGTTTCTCTCGGCCGGCCATACGCCGACGGCCGGCCGCTATGCCCCGGTCGTGTCCGCCGGCCTCAAGTGGGTGATCGGCCAGCAGAACGAGCGCGGGCTGATCGCCGCCGGCGACCAGTTCGACATGTACCACCACGGCATCTGCACGCTGCTGTTGGCCGAGGCGACCGGCATGTGCGATCCCGACCTCGGCCGGGCAGTTCGTCAGGCGCTCGTGAAGGCCGTCGGTGTGATCCTGCGAGCGCAGCGGTTCGACGGAGCACACCGCGGCGGCTGGCGCTACAGCGCCACCGGCTCCGACGGCGATTTGAGCGTGACGGGCTGGCAGTTACTGGCCCTGCGAGCGGCGCGTAACGTCGGCTGCGATGTCCCGGTCGAAGCGATCGACCGGGCCGTGGCGTACGTCCGCGCCTGTTACGACGACCGCGGGCAGTTCGCGTACATGCCGCGGAGCTACCTGACGATCCCCTGCACCGGAGTCGGCATCCTCTGTCTGGAACTGGCCGGCAAAAAGTTGCACCGCGCCGCGCCTTCGCTTCGCGGGGCCGCGTCGATCCTGCAGAACCCGCCGAAACTCGATCAGCAGCACTGCTACTACGGGCTGTACTACTGCTCGCAAGCGATGTTTCAGCTCGGCGACAACCACTGGACTACGTACCGCGACGTGCTGCACAAATTGCTTCTGCGCAACCAGCAGGAGAACGGCTCGTGGACCGGCCGCGACGTCGAAGCATCGCGGGCCGGGCCGAACTACACGACCGCGATGGGTATTCTCGCGCTGACGGTCGAGTACCGCTTCCTGCCGATCTACCAACGCGGCGACGATGCAGAGAAGGGCAAGTAACGGCTGGTGACGCCACGAGCCGAGCTTGCGAGGCGAGCGCCAGAAGCGCTCGCCTCGCAAGCTCGGCTCGCGGCGTCAAGTGCCGGTTTCTTCAACGCAGCCGCACCGCTGCCGGCGGTGCTTTGGGCCGGTCGAGGTCCTTGTTCTTACCCTTCTCGCCGCCTCCGCCGGCGCATCCCGAACAGGCGATGGCAACGGCGATCCCCAAAACGACCCATCCGAACCGCATCATACCGCCCTCGTAAACGAAACGAGCCGGCCGCACTCGAAGTGCGGCCGGCTCCATTGTATCGGACCAGCTTATGGCTTCTTCTCGGGCGCGGGGGCGGGCTTCTCGTCGTGCTTCTTCTCCGGCTCGGCCGTCTTGCCAGTCGTCGGGGCAGGCGACTTGGTCGTCGGCTTGGTTTCCGACGTGCAGCCGGTGACGACGCCCAGGAAGCCCACGAGCATTGCGAGCGACAACAGCTTCTTCATCTTCGGTGTCCTTTCAACGATGGGACCGTTCAGTCACGCGACACTCCACGCAGTGTCGTACGGAGGTACGATGCGCGGTCGGCCGATTTATTCCCAGATTCGCGCTTCGGCAACGAATATCCGGTGGCAGAGTCGGTGCGCCCGCATACCTTGGACTGTTGCGGGAATAAACTGCACGTCAGGGGTTCAATCCTTTCGAGAGGCTCGTGCGATGCAATGGCCCGGCAGTCGTCGGCGCGTCCGGCAACTGGTCGACGAGCACTACGAGTCGCTCTACCGCTACGCTTACCGGCTGAGCGGCTCGGCGGCCGACGCGGACGACTTGACGCAGGAGGCGTTCTGCAAGGCGCAGATGCAGTTGCACCAGTTGCGCGATGCGGCGAAGGCGAAGGGTTGGCTGTTCCGCATCGTCCGCAACGCCTACCTGCACCGCGTCCGGGCACAGAAGTCGCATCCAGCGCTGTCGCTCGATGCGGTCGGCGACCTGCCCGAGCCGCCGCCGGAGCCGCTACCGGAGGTTGAACCCGAACGCCTGCGACAAGTCCTCGGCGAGCTTCCCGAGACGTTCCGGACGCCGGTGATCCTGTTCTACTTCGAGGAGTTCAGTTACCGCGACATCGCCGAGCAGTTGGATGTGCCAATCGGCACGGTGATGTCGCGGTTGGCCCGGGCGAAAGCGTGCTTGCGGACCCGGCTCGCCCCGGAAATGGCGGCCGGCGAAGGCCCGAACGCCAGGGGGTCGCAAAATGCACTGTGACGACGCCCGCCGCTTATTGCCCTTCGTCCGTCCCGGTCCAGCCGAGTTGGACGCGGCCGACCGCGTCGCGCTCGATGCCCACCTCGCCGAGTGCCCCGACTGCGGCGCACTGTTCCGAGCGACGGCCGATGTCGATGCGGTCCTCAGTCGCGCGATGCGCGACGTGCCGGTACCGTCGGACTTGCGCCGTCGTCTCGCGCACACCCTCGACGCTGCACGCTATGCTTGGTGGCGCACCCGGCTACTGCAAACTGCGACTGCCTGCGTTGTCGCACTTCTCGTCGCCGGAGCCACGTACCGGCTGACCCGACCGAAGTTGGACGCCTACCGCATTGCCGACGAGACCTATGAGTTGATGGGCCACTGGCGGACATCCGAGGACGCACGCCAGGCCGCCGACACCTGGCTGCGGGGACTCGACCGCCGGCTGTCGGCACCGGCCGACTTCGACTACCGCATGCTCGCGTTCGCTGGGCGGACCGATTTCGGTGGTCTGACCGGCGTACCCACGCTGACGCTCGTTCGCGGTGAGGCCACGGCGCGGGTCCACTTCGTGCGTGCGGCAGCATTCCGCGACCTGGGCGATGCGGCCGATCAACCCGTCGAACGTGGCCGCTGTACGGTCGCCGTCCGTCGCTACGAGGAACTGCCGGGCTGGCTGGTCATCGTCGTGACCGGCGGCGGGCCGGTCGATTGGTTCCTCCGTAAAATCGACCCGACCGCCCCGGCCTGAGTCGATCGGAGTCCGCCATGCGGCTGAGCCTCGCCGCCCTCTTCGTTGCCGCCGCGTTCGTCCGCGCCGACGACTGGCCGCAATGGCTCGGTCCGAAGCGCGACGGCGTCTGGCGCGAGGACGGACTGGTCGACAAGTTCCCACCCGGCGGTCCGCCGGTGCGCTGGCGCGCGAAAATCGGCGCGGGCTATGCCGGTCCCGCCGTCGCCGGTAACCGCGTTTACGTCTCCGACCGCTTGCTGAAGGAAGGCGCCCGCAACCCGTCGAGCGCGTTCGCCCGCGCCAACACGCCCGGCGTCGAGCGCGTCGTTTGCCTCGACAATGCGGACGGCCACGTCGTCTGGCAGCGCGAGTTCGATTGCCACTACCGCATCAGCTACCCGTCGGGGCCGCGGGCGACACCGCTGGTCGCGGACGGCAAGGTCTACGTCCTTGGCGCGATGGGCGACCTCCGCTGTCTCGACGCGACCACCGGCGCGACCGTCTGGCACCACAACTTGCCGAAGGAGTACGATGCCCCGGTGCCCATCTGGGGCTTCGCCAGTCATCCCTTGCTCGACGGCGACAAGCTCATCACTCTCGTCGGCGGAGACGGTAGCGTCGTCGTCGCGTTCCACAAGGACACCGGTAAGGAACTGTGGCGCAAGCTATCGGCATACAGCGTCGGCTACGCGCCGACGGTGATCGCGATTGCCGGCGGCACGCGGCAACTGATCGTCTGGGACGCCGAGGCCGTCCACGGCCTGAACCCGGATACGGGCGACGCGTACTGGTCGGTGCCGTTCCACATGAAAGAGCCGCCGGCCCTGTCGATCCCGACACCGCGCATCGACGGCAATCGGTTGCTGCTCACCTCCTTCTACGACAGCGCCTTGATGCTCCAACTCGATCCGGCGAAGCCGTCCGCTTCTGTCGTGTGGCGGGGCAAGTCGTCGTCCGAGCGGCCCGACCGCACGGACACGCTGCACAGCATCATGCCGACGCCATATTTCCACGGGAGCCACATCTACGGTGTCTGCAGCTACGGCCAGTTGCGTTGCCTCGAAGCGGCCACCGGAAAGCGCGTATGGGAGACGATGGCCGCGACCCGCGAGCGGCTGGACGGGGCGATGAAGCCGGAGAACCCGAAACCGCGCGCGGACGACCGCTGGGGCAACGCCTTTCTGGTGCCGCAAGGCGATCGCACCGTCCTGTTCAACGAACACGGCGACCTCATCCTGGCCCGTCTAACGTCAGCGGGATACGACGAGATCGACCGCGCCCGCGTTATCGATGCCGACGACCCGATGCCGGGCCGCAAGGTCGTGTGGTCGCACCCGGCGTTCGCGCATCGTTCGGCGTATGTCCGCAACAATACCGAGATCGTATGCGTGTCGCTCGCAAAATGAGGTACTTGAGCCCGACGCGCCAGCGAGGG
>CAZNSL010000281.1:0-7203 GCA_964574975.1 uncultured Alcaligenaceae bacterium
GCCGCGACGCGCCGCGGCGCGCGCAGACCGCGCCCCGCTGCGCGTCGCGGCTAACCTCCGCGGAGGATCGCATCCACCGACGCTACCGCAATCGGGTGGTACGTCGCCCGCGCCTTCGCGTAGATGTCCTTCGCTCGTTCTTTGCCGGCCGGCGTCTTCGCCAACTCCTGGTACAGCGGCGTCAGAAACTTCCGCCGACCCTGCGACGTGAGGAACTCCTCCAGCCGTCCGTAGGCCGGCGCGTAGCCGCCGCGGATCGCCATCAGTAGCCATTGAAACGCGATCTCCGAATTCGCCCGTCGCGTCAGGCCGAAGGCGTCGTCGAGGTCTTTCATCCGCGCGGCCGGCAGCGGTGTCGGCAGTACTTCGAGGAAGTGCCGCCACTCCTGCATCGACCAGTCGGCCGTGCGCAACGCCTTCGTTGCCGTCGAGCCGTCGGCCCATGCCTTGGCCTGCGCCTCGACGGCCGCGAACGCCTGTGCCCGCGGTTCCGGGGCCGTGCCCGGCAGGCCCGGTTTGTACAGCCACTCGGCCACCGGCACCTTGGCCGCGGCCGCCGGGTCGGCTTTCAGCAAGTGTTCATCGAGGTAGGCGGCGAACTCGGCGGTGGTAATGCTGCGGAAGGCGAAGTGGTCGAAGTAGCCCTTCAGAAAGGCGTCGAACCGTTGTCGGCCGACGGCCGCCTCCAGGTGCGTCAGGAACAATGCGCCCTTCTCGTAGGGGATATCGGTCACGGCGTCGTCGGGGTCGCGGTCCTTCAAGTCGATGTGCAGCACCTGATCGGCCGGCTTCAGACTAGCCAACTCGCGGCCGAGGCTGCGCCGACCCAGGACGGCCTCCATGTCGGCGCGGGCCTTGCCGTAGACGGCTTCGAGGATGCGCCGTTCCAGGTAGACGGTGAACCCCTCGTTGAGCCAGAAGTCGCCCCAGGTCGCGTTGGAGACGAGGTTGCCCGACCAACTGTGCGCCAGTTCGTGCGCCAAGAGCGACACCAGGCTCTTATCGCCGGCCAGGACCGTCGGCGACGCGAAGGTGAGCCGCGGGTTTTCCATGCCGCCGAACGGGAAGCTCGGCGGCAGCACCAGCACGTCGTAGCGACCCCAACGGTACGGCCCGTAGAGTCGTTCGGTGGCGGCGACCATCGCCTCCAGATCGGCGAACTCGGCGGCTGCCTTGGCTACGACACCCGGCTCCGCGTAGACGCCGGTGCGCGGGCCGAGCGGCCGGAACTCCAGGTCGCCGACGGCCAGGGCGATGAGATACGGCGGCACGGCTTGCCGCAGTGCGAAGCGGTGGTCGCCGGTGCGCGGGTCGTTCGGGTCGTTCTCCGCGCTCATGACGGCCAGAACCCCCGGCGGCGTCCGCACGCGGGCGGTGTAGGTCACGCGCACCCCCGGCGAGTCCTGGAGAGGAATCCAACTCCGGGCGTGAATGGCCTGCGACTGCGTGAACAGGAACGGGTGCCGCTTGCCGGCCGTCATCTCGCGCGGCAACCATTGCAAGCCGCTCGCCCGCGGTCCCGTGGCGTAGTGGACGCGCACGGCCGCCACCTGGGCCGGCAGCGCCACCGTCATGGGCGAACCGAGGATCGCGTCCTCCGGGCCGACCTCGAAGCGGCCCGGCTCGAAGGTCTTTCCATCGGCCGAGGTTTCGACGCGCTCGACGACGAGCTTCCGCGAGTCGAGGACGAGCGGCTGCGTCGCGTCCTTGGACGTGCGCTCGACGGCGAGCGTCGCGTGGCCGTGGAGCCGCTGGCGCTCGAAGTCCACGGTCAGGTCGAGATCGACGTGCCGTACGCGGACGTGGTCCGGCCGTGAGTAGGAGTGAACGTCGGCGGCCGAAGCGGGATGGTGTGCTGCGACGATCCACGACACCACACTCAACGCAACGGCCGGACGCATCGGTCACCTCGCCTAGGAATGTTGTTGCAGCGACGGTTTCGTTGCATTCGTTGCATGCAACGAAAATGCGTTGCACGACCCCACTGTGTAACTGTGCAACGAATCCGTCACGCCGCCAGTACGTCGCGGATGACGTGGCCGTGAACGTCGGTCAGGCGGCGCTCGATGCCGTTGTGGTAGTACGACAACCGTTCGTGATCGAGGCCGAGCAGTTGCAATAGCGTCGCGTGCAGGTCGTAGATCGTCGCCACGTCCTCGACGGCCTTGTAGCCGAATTCGTCGGTCGCGCCGTAACTGGTGCCGGCCCGTACGCCGGCCCCGGCCAGCCAGACCGTGAAGCCGTGCGGGTTGTGATCGCGGCCGCTTGCCCCCTTCTGGAACGTCGGCATCCGACCGAACTCCGTCACGAACGCCACGGCCGTCTGCGCCAATAGCCCCCGTGCCTTCAGATCGTCGAGCAAGGCGGCACACGGGCGGTCGAGGATGGCGCGGTGAACGTCGTACTGGGTCTTGAGCGTCTTGTGGCCGTCCCAGTTGCCGACGCCCTCGCCCATCGCGTAGCTGCCGTTGAACAGTTGCACGAAGCGCACGCCGCGCTCCAAGAGCCGCCGGGCCAGGAGGCAGTTCTTCGCAAACCGCCCTTCCAGTGCGTTCGCCGAATCGACGCCATAGGCGGTCAACGTCGCTCGGCTCTCGCGCGATAAGTCGGCCGCCTCCGGCGCGGCGAGTTGCATCTTCGCGGCCAACTCGTAACTGGCAATGCGGGCCGCCAACTCGCCGTCGTCGGGGTGGGCGGCGAGGTGCTTCTCGTTCAGGAACGCCAGCAAGTCGCGGGCGGCGCGGTCGTCGACGGCGGACAGGCCCTTCGGGGGAGCGAGGTTCGGGATCGGCTTGTCGGCGTTGAACGGAGTGCCCTGGAACACGGCCGGTAGGAAGGCGCTGTTCCAGTGGTTCGGGCCGACTTGCGGCACGCCGCGCGGGTCCGGGATGGCGACGAACGCCGGCAGGTTCTCGTTGGCCGTGCCAAGCGCGTAGCTCACCCACGCCCCCATGCCGGGGAAGCCGTCGAGGGTGAAGCCGGTACTCATCTGGTTCTCGCCGGGGCCGTGCGTGTTCGACTTGGCCGTCATCGAGTGGATGAAGCACAGGTCGTCGGCGTGGTCGGCCAGCCGCGGCAGCAGGTCGGAGATCATCTTGCCGGACTGTCCGCGCGGGCGGAACGGCCAGCGCGGGGCCGCGAGGTTGCCGTTCGCGCCCTGGAAGGTGACGAGACCGGCCGACCCCGGCATCGGCGTGCCGTCGCGCTTGACGAGTTCCGGCTTGTAATCCCACGAATCGACGTGGCTGAGCGCGCCCGAGCAGAAGATGACGAGGAGCTGCTTGGCCTTGGCCGGGAAGTGCGGCGGCCGGGCGGCGTGCGGCCGGCCGGGCGACCAGTTCGGGCGAATCGGATCGGCCGCCGCGAGCCGGCCCTCGTCGGCGAGCAGGGCCGCGAGCGCGACACCGCCGAGCCCGCTGCCGGCGTGAGCGAGGAACGCCCGGCGGTCGAGCAAGTGACGGCCGGCGTGGGAAAGCGGGACATCGGCCACGGTCATTCCTCAGTCGGTCAGGGCAGGAACAGGAACTCGTTTGCGTTCAGCAGTGCCCGGCATAGCGTCGCCAACTCGTGGTCGCGGACGACGGCCGCACAGCGTTCGACCTCGTCCGCCGCCGGCTCGCGCTGGAACGCCAACCGGAACGCTCGCACCACCTGCGCCGACACGTCAATGCCCGCCTCGCGGCGCACGCGCTCGGCGAAGTACGCGGCCTGCTCATTGACGAACGGGCTGTTGAGCAAGTTCAGCGCTTGCAGCGCCGTCGTGCTGCGGCCGCGCTTCGGAGCGACCTGACCGCCGTCCGGGCAATCGAACGCGCCGAAGGTCGGGTCGGCGTGCATCCGCACGCGGGTGGCGTAGACCATCCGCCGGAAATCGGCCGGGCCGAACGCCGTCTTCGGGTTGTAGACGCGGACGTAGTTGCCGTTCGGCTCGAACGGGCTGAAGCCGGGGCCGCCGGGCGTCGGATCGAGCGTTCCGGCAACGTGCAGGATTCCATCGCGGATCGCCTCGGCCTCCAGCCGCCGTGCAGGGTAACGCCACAGCAGCCGGTTGCCGGCATCGCGCGCTTGCGCGTCTGGCGCGATCGTGCTGGCGCGACGGTACGCGGCCGAGGAAACGATCAGTCGGTGTAAGTGCCGCAGGCTCCACCCGCTCTCGACGAGTTCGGCGGCCAGCCAGTCGAGAAGTTCCGGGTGGCTCGGCTGCGCCCCGTTCGCGCCGAAGTCGTCCGGGGTACTCACCAACCCTTCGCCGAAGTGCCAGAGCCAGACCCGGTTCGCGATGACGCGGGCCGTGAGCGGGTTTTCCGCCGCCACGACCCATTTCGCCAGTGCCAGCCGCCGCGCCGAACCGGAGTTCGCGTCTGCCAAGTCGAACGGTATCGGTAGCGCGGTCAACACGCCGGGCGCGACCTCTTCGCGCGGCTGCATCGGGTCGCCGCGGTGGAAGCGGAACGTCGGCGTCGGCGCGGTCATTCGGCCGCTGTACACGGCCGGGACGCGCAGCAACTCCGCGATCTGCCGGGTCAGCGTAGCCCGCCGCTCGAGCAACCCCGCCCGTTCGCCGTTCGCCTCCGGCGCGCCGCTGCGAATCCGATCCGCCGACGTTGCCACCGTCGTCCACGCGGCCCCGTCGTCCGAGACTTCGATGCGGTAGTCGGTGGCCACGCGGTCGCGGTAGCGCGGTGGCTCGGAGCGATCGCGGCTCCAGACGACGCGGTCGATCCGCGCCGGCTCCGCAAACTCGATCTGCACCCACCCGCGACCGGACTCGTTGGAGATCCAACTGTACTCGTTGCCGTAACGGCCATCGGTCAGGTGTTCGAGCGTGTGCAACGAATTGCCGGGGTAGGTGCCCGACGCCGTGGCCTTCGCCCCCGCCGATTCCAGCGCCACGTTCCGCCCATCGCCAGTCGCAAACACTTCGATCTCGTCGATGCACGGCTCCGCGCCAGTCGTCGCCAGCACGGTGAAGCGGAGAAACCGGGCCGTCACCGGCGCGAAGTGGTCCACGGTGCGCCCGGAACTGACCGCAGCCCTCGGTCGATACGGACCGAGCGCCGCAGTGTCGGCCGTCGGCTCGATCCGATCCAGTGCCCGTTCCACCTGCCGCAACTCGCCGCGGACGACCTCGGCCTGCGCCGCCTTGCCGGCATCGTCGGGACGGCGCAGCGGGCGGTCGCCGTGCTGCACGCCAGCGAACACCGCCTTGAGCGCGTAGTAGTCGGCCTGCGGGATCGGGTCGAACTTGTGCCCGTGGCAGCGAGCACAGCCGACGGTCAAGCCGAGGAGCGCGGTTCCAGTCGTCGCCACCATGTCGTGTAGTTCGTCGGCCCGCTGCGTCGCGGTCAGCACGGGGTCGGGGCTTTTCACCTCGTCCCACGGCCCGGCCGTCAGAAAGCCCGTCGCCTCGTCCGCTCCGAGGACATCGCCGGCCAACTGTTCCAGGACGAAGCGGTCGAACGGCGTGTCGGCGTTGAACGAGCGAATCACGTAGTCGCGGTACGGCCAGGCGTTCGGCCGTTCGACATTGGTCTCGAAGCCGTTGGTCTCGGCGAAGCGCACAACGTCGAGCCAGTGCCGGGCGTAGCGTTCGCCGTGCTGCGGCGACGCGAGCAACCGTTCGACCAGCGCTTCGTACGCGGCCGGGTCGGTATCGGCCACGAATGTCTTGACCGCCTCCGGCGTCGGCGGCAGGCCGATCAGATCGAGGTAGAGCCGGCGGACGAGCGTGCGCCGGTCGGCCGGACCGACGGGCGCGATCCTCTGGATGGATTGCGCCGCCCTCAGGAAACTGTCGATCGGGTTACGGGCGACACCGTCGTCCGGCGGCACCGTCGGCCGACGAATCGGACGCAACGACCAGTGCGACGGCCCGGCATTGACCCACGCCGCGATGGTAGCGGTTTCGGAATCGGTGAGCCGTTCGCCTTTGGGCGGCATGCGCTCGGCCGGGTCGTCGCTGCGAATGCGGCGGGCGATTTCGCTGCCGGCGCGCCGAGCGGCGGAGGCATCGTCGAGCCGCAAGCCGGACGACTGCTTGGCCGGCCCGTGACACTTCGCGCAATGCCGTTGAACGATTGGGCGCACGTCGCGGTCGAAGTCTGGCCGGTCGGCCGCCACGGCCCAGCCGGACGAGAGCAGCGTTAGCCAAACGACCCGGTCGGACATCGCACGATCCGTTCAGAAAAGTGTCGTGAACCCCGCTACCCGAAAGTGACGGTCGTTGGTGAAGGCGTCCGTAAGTCCCAAGCGGCGCATGACGGCGATCGAAACCTGATCGACGATCCCGGCGTCTCCCGCAAATCCAGCCCGATACTGACCCCACGCGCCAGTCACATCGGCCGGCGTCGGTTCGATCAACCGGCCGTCCGCCTCAAGGAGTTGCCGCAAGTCATCGACATCGGTTCGGTAGGGCCGTCGGGCGGCGGCGTTGCCGCACTCGTACAGCACTAACGGCGTCGTTACGAGCGGCCGGCCGGACTGAAGGAGTTGGACGAATGCCGGCGCGGCCAAACCGTGCCACTGGTCCGCCACATCCCAGAGGGCGATCAGCCCGACCGTATCCAGGAATGCCGGCGTCACGGCTGATGCTCGTTGTGCCGTTCCGCCGTGTCGGTGTGCCCGCTGTTGTAGCGACGCGCCAGCACTTCATAGACGCGGACCAGGCCGTCCGGCATCCCGGCGGGGGCCGCCGCGCGGATATCCTGCGCGTCGGCCGGCTCGACACGAACGGCCGTCCCCTCCGCCAAGTCGACCGGTACGATCGGGCGGAATACGCCGTTCTCGTAGACTGCGGGGATCGTCGCCATCGTCGTTCCTCGTCCCATCGCAGGCGTCATCGCTGCCGTCGGACATTCTACCAGCGCGGCCGGCGAGTTGACACCGGCGCGCGCGGCCGGTAAAGTCGTTGTCACGTGACGCACCTGTGATTTCCACCTCCGACCCCGCGAGGCCCATGTCCGATACTACCCAATTCATCCAAGACGTGCGGCGGCGCGTCGCCACCGTCGTCGTCGGTCAGGATGTCGTCGTCGAGCGGTTGCTCGTCGCTCTGTTCACCGGCGGGCACCTCTTGCTCCAGGGCGTCCCCGGGCTTGCCAAGACGCTGCTCGTCGCGGTCCTGTCGAAGACCATCGACCTGTCGTTCGCCCGCATCCAGTTCACCATCGACCTGTTGCCGTCCGACATCCTCGGCTCCGAAAT
>CAZNSL010000282.1:0-7194 GCA_964574975.1 uncultured Alcaligenaceae bacterium
CCCCTCCTCCAACATTAAATTCGACTGTTGGTTTGGGGTGTTCACGGCTGACGGCTCGTCCCACCCTACAAATCCGCGAAACCACGGCGGGTTACGGCAGCGACACGCCAAAGTTCGTGCGGAAGCGGCCGAAGTCGAAGGCGTTGATTGCGCCGTCGCCGTCGAAATCGAGGTAGGCGCGGTATGACGGATCGCCCAGCGCCGTGCCGAACGCGGTGCGGAACTGCGCGAAGTCGAAGGCGTTGACCGTGCGGTCGCCGTTCGCGTCGCCGAACAGGCTGTGGAACGCGCTCACGGCGTCGCCGCCCGCCTGGCCGTCGCCATCGCCGTCGAGGGCCTGGCCGAGCGCGTCGGCAACCAGGGACGACAGCACCGTCAGCGTGTAGTTGCCGTCGGCCAGGGCCGCGAACGACAGCGTCGCCACCGTCTCCGTCGCCGTGTGCTGGGCGGTAGCCGTGAAGCTCACCGGGCCGCCGGGGCCGGTGAGCTGAAACGCCGACGCGATATCCTGCGGCAGCGCAACGACGGTGTTGAAACGCACCGTCAGCGACCGCACCCGCGACCGCTGGCCGGTGTTGTCGTCCACTTCGACGGCCGCCACCCGCGGTGCGGCCGGGATCGCCACCGTCGTCGCCGACTCGGCCGATACCCGGCCGTACTGATCGACAGCCCGGAGCCGCACCGGGAAGGTCGCGGGGCCGACCAGGCCGGCCGCCGAGAACTGCGGGGCCGAGCCGGTTTCGATGCCGCGCGTGGCACCCGCGTCGGTCTCGCCGAAGATGCCGTCGCCGTCCAGGTCCCAGATGAGCGTCGATGACACGCCGGTACCGTCGCCATCGGTGCCGGAGCCGTTCAGTGTCACGGTGGCGCTCGCACCCAGCGAGTACGGGCCGCCGGCGTCAGCCGCCGGAGCCGTGTTGACGAACAGCCGCACCGCCCGACCGCTGGCGACGGTTGCGACGGCCGAACCGTTGAGGCCGACGAGTTGCCTGTTCGCACCTTGAATGCCGACATCCTTGATGCCGACCGTCGCGGCCGCGCCGTTGTTCTGGTTGCCGGACGCGGTCTCCGTCAGGTCGGTGTAGTTGAACAGCACGTCGCCGGACGCGGCCCCCGTGTTCAGGCTCAGCACCGCCTGGAAGGTGATGCCGTCGTCGGTTCCGTTGGAGCCGCCGGCGTAGTGAACGTTACGCCACGCCACCACCAGTTTGTCGGCTACGCCGTCGCCGGTCTCGTCGCGGAACTGGAACAGTACCTGGTCGTCGGTGGCCGTGTTGCGGTTGGTCGTCAGGTTGTCCCACAGCGGGGCGATGGTGCAGATGCCCGGAGTCGTCGTCAGGTCGCCATTGGAGCCGGCCGCGAGTGCGCCACCGAGGGTAATCAGGCCATTGGCGCTGACGAACAACTGGGCCGCCCCGGTGTAGCTGGTGCCGTAGAAGCGGAACGAGTTGGTGCCCAAGTCGATGGAGGCCGTGCCGTCGTTGAGGTTGCCGAGCGCGGCCACCGCGACGACGCCGGGTGTCGTTGGCGCGATGTTCCAGGTCGCGTCGGCGGCCGTTGCGTGGACGGCGTAGTCGAAGCCGTCCGCCGCCGCGCCGATGCGCACGGTCGCGGTGAAACCGTCGCCGGCCTCGCCGGGCACGCCGTCGCGGTCGCCGTCGAGGGCCGTGCCGGTCGCGGTCAGCACCGTCGGCGCGAGGGCGATCGAGTACAGCCCGGCGACCGTCTGGCCGGCGAAGTTGAGCCGCAGCGTTTGGTTGTTGAGCCAGGAGAAGCCGGTCACCAGTGGCCGTAGGTCGTTGCCGGTGGGGCCGGTGAAGCCCCCGAGGTCGGCGGCCGGGTCGAAACTCGTCGTATCCATCGCACGGTTGAAGGCGAAGTCCACGGCGGCGACGGGGCCGCTGGCGACGGCCGTCGGCGTCGAGCCGGTCACGAACGCCGGCGGACTGAGCGAGGTCACGGCGACGTTGTCGAACGAGGCGGACACCATGACCGAGGTGCTACCGGCGGCGACGAACAGGCCGGCGAAGGCTGTGGACGGCATCGTCACCGTGGCGCTGCCGACCGTCGTCCACGTGAAGCCGTCCTCGGAGCGCTCGGCCGTGAAGGTGTTGCCGGAACGGGTCAGCCGCAACCATTCGGGCACGACAACGTTGTCGACGGTCGTGACGGTCGGCGTGCTGCCCGCGGTGGCGCGGCGCGTGAAGTTCAGGCGGTGCGGCGTGGAACTACCGGGCGGCTGGGGGGCCAGCGTTAGGAAGACGGAGCGGGCGTGGGCCGCCAGCGACTCGCGGATGGCGATGCCGGCCTGCCGCGTGTTGCCGGTCGCCTCGATGGAGGCGACGCGGGCGACGACGGAGCCGTTGCCGTAGAGCGGTTGTGAGATGAAGTGACCGTTGTCGGACGTGCCGGTGATGGTCGTGCCGGAGCCGATGACGGTCCAGACGCTGCCGGAGACATTCGCCGTACCGGTCCCGACGACGGTGCCCACGTCCGACGAGGTCCACGGGGTCGGCAGGGCCGTCGCGGGCGGGGTGGCGACCAGGGCCGTCGAGTACGAACTGCTCTCCGAATACGCGTTGGTTGCCGCGACGCGGTACATCCCTTCTGCCGCCGCGGCCAGCCCGTCGAGGGTGACGGCCGTGTCGCCGGCGGTGGTCGTGACCTGCGACCAGGTACTGCCGCCGTCGGTCGAACGATCGACGCGGTAGCCGGTCGCGCCGGCGACGGGGTTCCACGAGAACGACGCGCTGGTGGCCGTCAGTGCGGTGCGCGTCAGGCCGCCGACGGCCGCGAGCCGCGAACTCTCCGTCAACGCGGTGCTGGCCGGGCCGTCGCCGTTGGGCGACGTGGGAATAACGCGGTATTGGTACACCACGCCAGCGGCCAGGCCGGCGTTGGCGTAGCCGTTGCGGTTGGCGGCGATGGTCGCCAGCGTCGACCAGGTGGTGCCGTCGGCGGACCGCTCGATGCGGTAGCCGCTCTCGCCGCTGGTCTCGATCCAGTCGAGGACGATGGTGGACTGGCTGACCGAACTCGTGCGGAACGACGTGACGGCGGCCGGGCGGTTGACGATGCTGACGACGGCCGACGGCACCGAGCGGCTGGAGCTATCCGTGGCGGCGACACGGTAGAACCAACGCTGCGCCCCGCCGAGGCCGGCGCTGGTGTAGGTCGTCGTCGCCGCGCCGGCGACCGCGGCGATCTGCGTCCAGGTCACGTTATCCGGCGAACGGTCGATGGCGTAGCCGATCGCGCCGGCCACGGCCGACCAGTTCAGGACCACATCGGTCCCGGTGCCCAACGACGGCGCGACGCCCTCCGGGGCCGCCAGCCCGTTGACGGTGGGCGGCGGCGTGCCGGTAGTGCCGGTCGTGGACACATTCGTGAGCGTCGATTCGTTGAGGCTGTTGACCTGGGCGGTGCTGTTGCTCGTCACGGCGATGCCGATCAGCACGTTGGTGCCCATGGCGATCGTCGCGCTGTTGACCGTGGTCCAGGTGACGCCGTCGGGCGAGGTCTGCCCCGTGAGCGTGTTGCCGGAGCGGGTGACGCGGACCCAGCGCGGCGCGCCGGTGCCGTTGGTCGTGGTCGCCGCCGAACCGCCGGTCGAGGTGCGGGCCAGCCAGATGCCCGCCGTCGGCGTAAGCATCATCGCGGCGAAACGGCTGTTGGTGGCGGTGGTTTCGCGGACCATGACGCCGACCTTGGCGTTGGCGTTGGTGTTCTCGACGGACGTCACGCGCGCGGTGATGCTGCCGTTGCCGGCGAGCGGGACGTAGGTGAAGCGAAAGGCATTGCTGGTGTCGGTCAGCGCGTCGCCGGAGCCGGCGACGTACCAGGTGCCCGTGGCCGGATCCATGCCTGCGTGGCCGCCAGCGATCACGGTGCCGATGTCCTGACCGGTCCAACCGGCCGGCAGGGGCCGGGCGCTGAGGTGGTAGACGCCCTGGTCGCCGTAGTCGCCGTGGCCACTCACGACGATCGTGTAGGTACCGGCCGCCAGGTCGAGGGCCAGCGTCTGGTCGTTGAGCGCCGAGTCGGCGGTGGCGACGCGTTTGCCCGTCGAATCGAAGATCTCGTACTTCACGTCGAGCGACGACGGCGTCAGCGCGTTGCCGTACACGCCCCAGCGACCGGCGGCGGCCGTCGTGAAGGTGAACGTATCGGTGTCCGAGAGTCGCTCGATCGTGCCCCAGCCGATGAAGTAGCCGTCCTGGGCGAGCATCTCGGTGGGCGTGCCAGTGTGGTCGTCGGCCACGAAGCCGTCGCCGCCGGCGGGCTGGTAGTTGTCGATCTCGCCGGCGATCAGAGCGAAGTCGTCCTGAAGGTTGGTGTTACTGCCGCTGGGGTGGCCGAGGTAGAAGCGGCGGACGTTCTGGGCGAAATCGACGCCCATGATCGGGGCGTTGAGCGCGTCCGGCCCGGAAGAGTACTCGGCGGTCTTGACGCCGAGCGAGTTGTAGTCGGACTGGTGGCCGAGGGCGATGTTGTGGCCGATCTCGTGGGCGATGCCGGAGATGCGGGTGCGGGCGTCGGACGCCTGGTTGAAGCCCCGCGGCTGCGAGTTCGGGAACGCGCCAACGTAGGCGTAGCCGCCGGAGATCGACGGCGAGATGAGCTGCCAGACGGTCGGCGTACTAGCCGGCGGTTGGATCGTCGTGACGTTCGCATCGAACATCGAGTAGAAGATGCTGATCTGGCGGTAGCACTCGGCGATGACGCCCTGCTCGGTCGCGTCGAAGACGGCTCCGTTGCCGTTAGTGTCGTAGGGCAGGTTGCTGCCGTCGCCGTCGAAGTCGAGGAAGATGGCGACCGGGGCGGCCGGGCGCGAGTTGAGGACAGGCATACCGTTGGCGAGAGTGGACCAGGTGAGCGGGCCAGGGGCGAACGGCCCGTCCGGTCCGCCGATGAGGCTGCCTTCGGGGCCGGTGGGCCAACTCGGCGGGACGAACGGCCCAGTGGCCCGCAGCGCTGGGTCGGCGGGGTACGTGAAGTGTTGGTAGTCGTCCAAGCCGGCGTGAGGCACAACGCGCGACTCCAAGTTGGTCAGGGAGAGTCGTGCGAAGCGGTGCCGAGACGGTGTACGCATGAACGTCCTTGGGTGTCGAACTGCGCCCGGGGCGGGCCGGGCTGGACAAAAGAGGGGTCCCGACAGGATACGGCTGTCAGGACTTTGACGCCCGAGTCGGCCGAGAGTTCCGCGAACCGCTTGCGGCGCGGCGGCATCCGGTTAGAATGGCACGACCGGAGGGTTGGCCGAGTGGTTTAAGGCAGCAGTCTTGAAAACTGCCGTAGGGGCAACCCTACCGTGGGTTCGAATCCCACACCCTCCGCTGACGAGTCGGCGACGGAAGTGTTCCAAATCCTGGTCCACCCGGAAGCGAAGATACTGGTGCTGATGACGGCGCGCGGTGTGAGACCTTCTCGTCTAACACACTGCTGAACGCCCAACTGCCAAGGAGTTCCCCCATGCCCGTCCGCTGCGCCTGCCCGCACTGCGGCTCGTCGTCGCCGGTACCGGAATTCCTGCTCGGCCGGGCCGTCCGCTGCCCCGACTGCAAGAAGATGTTCGACGCCCCCGCCGCCGAACGGCCGACGGACGCCGCGCCCGTGGCCGACGATCGCGACGACGTGCCCGTCGTCCGCGTGCCCGCGCCGGCCGGCTACCGCTCCGGCGACTTCGACGACGAGCCGCGGTCGTTCGTATCTTCCGTGCCGTGGGTCGCGTTGGCCGTCAGCGGCCTACTCCTGATGTGCGGCCTCGTCGCCGTTGCCTTCTTCGGCTTCGTCGTCACCAGCCGCAGCGTCGTGGTCGCCACGCCGGCGATCCCGACGCCGGCGCAAGTTCCCATCGCGCCGCCCCTCGGTCCGGACAACGGGCCGGTCGGTACCGCACCGATCGCGATCACCGGGGCCGAGGCCGCGCCGCCAGAGCCGCGGACGATGACCGAGCGCCTGGCCGGCAACGACGAGGACCTCGACACCCTGACCGTGCAGGCGGTCACGCTGCCGAACAATCCCAACCGCTACCGCTTCGGCGGGCCGCGCGTACTCCGTAATGCGACCACCCGCGGCAGCAACCAACCGATCCGCGACGTGCTGTGGTCGTCCGACGGCAAAAGCTTCGTTGTCTTGTCCGCCTTCGACGAGGTGTACCGCATCAGCTACCCCGAGCTGAAGGCGGTTCGCGGCATCGAACTCGGTCAGGAGGCCGAGGGTCTTCAGCGGTGCGCGAAGGGACTGGTCGTCGCGATTCCCGCGCTGGAGCAGGTGTGGCTGCTCAACGCCGACACGCTGCGCGTCGAGCAGCGCAAGCAATTCCACGGCCTGCACACGGTCGTGTCCGCCCCCGACCTGCCGTACTCACTCGTCCTGTGCGGTTCGCGGAACACCGGGGCCACCAAGGCGGTCCAGGCCATCGTCCGTTTCGACTGGGCGACCGAGGAGATGACGCCGCTCGACGTGAGCGATGTGCCGCTCTACCCCGGCTTCGGCCTGCCCAACCCTGCTCGGCCCGCCCTCGCGCCCGACGGGGCGACGCTCTACGCCTGCGATGCCGACGGCCGACTGGCCGCCTTCACCATCGCCGGCGACAAAGTAACCTTGCGCGAGTCGGCCCCGTTCGCTTGCGGCGGCGAACTGATCCCACTGGTACTGTCCGCCGACGGCAAGCACCTCCTCGGTCCGTCGGGCAACGAGGCCAGCCCGACGATGTCGGTCGTCGCGACCGCCGATCTCCAGAAGGTCTTGTGCAGCCCCAACGGCCGCGGCCAGGGCCACCCGGCCGGGTTCAACGCCGCCGGGACGCGCGTGTTCACCCACACCGCCGAATCGCCGCTGGCCGAGTTCGACCTGTCCGGCGAACGGGTGGCGACGCACAGCCTCGGTGCGGGCCGCCCGGCCGGCACCTGGGGCCTCGCCTACGCGGCCCACCCCAACGGCAAGGCGCTCCTGATGCTCACGACGACGGAGCTGCTGTTGATCGAGTGGACGAAGTAGGGTCGCGCTGTCTGGTAGACGTTTTGTAGGGTGGGACGAGTGGAGCGAGTCCCACCGCAAAGGCTCAGCGGTTGTGCGTTCGCGGTGGGACTCGCCAAGCTCGTCCCACCCCACACGACCAATTCCGCTGACGGGTAAGATAGTATAGGCCCCGCAGGGGTTTGGTTAGCGGCCCAAGGACCCCGGCCGGGC
>CAZNSL010000283.1:0-7164 GCA_964574975.1 uncultured Alcaligenaceae bacterium
CACGCCGGCATTGAAAGCCTGAAATCATCGGCGATTCTTTCCGGATAGCCTCTAAGACGTTCGGCCGATGACGGGACACGCGCCATTAGAACACGCCCGCGTCGGCCGATCAAGAAGTGCGGCGAGAATTGCGAGGAATCCGACTCCGAATGCGGCCGACGCGACCGCCAACACGGCGACGAGGCGCGAGCGGTTGCGGGACACGTCACGTCACTTTCGCAGGGGCAACGCTCGGCGCGTGTTTACCAGACGAAGTACGTCTTCTCGTAGAGCTGGGCGATCCGCCACTGCCCGCCCTCCTCGGACAGTGTGAGGACGGCGTACCCTTTGATCCCGCCGCCGCGGTACTTCACCTTCGCCACCGCCAACCCCGGATGGACGAGGTCCACGTCGGCCGCGTCGACTTCGAGGTACTTCGGCCGATCGCCGTGCTGCCGGAGGAACTCGGCCGGCTTCTTCTGCCACGACTGAGTCCTGTTCGGGAACTGACTCACACCGCCGACCGGCGCCTCCGGGCCGGTGAACAACGACTCGTTCGATTTCGCCTTTCCCGCCGCAAGGTTCCGGTAGAACGTGGTCACGACCTCCTTGGCCGACCCCGCGCCGTCGGCTGGTTTCGCCGCCGGAGGGTCGGCCACCACACGCGTCAGAGCGACGAGCAGCAGCGACAGCACGGCCAGGACCGCGATCGAACTCGTACGGGTTCGCATGGCACACTCCCTTCGCGTCACGGCACGGAACCACACGCCATCCTAACGGCGGCCGGCCGTGCTGGCGCAACACTCGTGTAACGCGCGGGCGCGAGCCCGCGGTCACCCGTCGCGCTCGTATGCCTTCTTCAGCCACTTCGTCAGGAACGCATCGATGTCGGCCGGCGATGTCACCGCGATCTTGTGCGTGATGCGGTCCTTCTTCGCGTAGCCGCCCGTTTCGACCAGCCGGCCAGCACCCTTCGCGTCGCCCAGCGCCAGGCCGAAGTCGATCCGCGTTTTCGTCGTCGGTTTCACCTGCGCGAAGACGTGGTTGCGGTACAGAGGTACGATCGTCGCGCACGGGCACACCTTCACGTCCGGCCCCAGCGACCGGCCCAGTTCGATCAGCCGGTCGTGCAGCGGCTTCAGCGCCGGTTTCGACTCGTACATCGTCGTCACGTAGCCGGGGGCCGCGGCCAGGTACGCCGCCTCCTCGAGGGCCTCCCGGCCGCGGCCGAAGGACATCTCGGCCAACCACCACGACACGTTCGTGCCCAAACCGTGGGACGCCTTCAGCCACGCGCGCCGCTCCGGCTCCGTCGGCAGGCCGCTGGCCTTGGCCAGGTCGATCCACTCGTCGACCGACCGGCCGGAGGTGCGTTCGAGCTTCGCCAGGACGTGGCGCGAATACTGGATGCTAGGGTGCGGGCTGTACAACGTAGCAGCGGCTTTGCGCGGCATGGCGCGACTCCTGCGAGCGGGTGAACACCTGTTAACATCGTCCAGGGTGACACCGCGATGTCAGTTGCTTCCCCTTTTTCCGAATCCGTTGGGCCGCTACGACTTGACTTTTCCGCTCAATCCGGCGACATTGGCAGACGGGGGAGGTTGCGCCGTCCGGCACCCCTCGCCCCATAGTCCACCCCCTCGGACTCCCACAGGATCCGGCCATGTCGAGCGCGCACATGCCGACTCCGGTCCGTCGCCGCGGCAAGCGCACGCGCGGCGTGCGCCCGGCTCTGGACCGCCTCGAACCCCGCGTCGTGCCAGCCAGCTTCGTCGTCGACTGGTTCGCCGACCAGCCCGATGTCCAACCCGGCGACGGACTCGCCCAAACGGCCGACGGCCACACGACCCTGCGCGCCGCCGTCATGGAGGCCAACGCCCTCGGTGGCTCCCACGAAATCCTGGTGCCGGCCGGCCACTACGCCCTCGCCGCGTCGCTGAGCGTGACCGCGGCGGTGGCCATCCACGGTGGCGGCGTCGGCCGCACCGTCGTCACCGGCGGCGGCACGAACCGGCTGTTCGCATTCCCAGCCGCCGGCGAGTCGTCGCTCTCCGACATGACGCTGTCCGGCGGCCGGGCCGACGAAGGCGGCGCAGTGCGGCTCGGCGGAGCCGCCCGCGTGCAGCTCATCCGCATCGACTTCACCGACAACCAGGCCAGCGTCGGCGGCGCGCTCGCCATCGACGGCGAGGACGCCGTGGCGGTCGTCACCGAAAGTACCTTCCGCGACAACCGTGCGACGGATGCGGGTGGGGCCGTCTACGCCGACGGTCGCGGGCTGCGGGTCACGACTTCGGCGTTCGTCGGCAACACGGCCCCGGACGGAGCGGCACTGGCCATCGTCGCCGGCGAAGCGAGCGTCTCGGAAACGACCTTCAGCGGCAACGCGGCCATCGAGTCCGGCGGCGCGGTCCTGGTGGACGGTCACGGCCGGCTGCGGCTGTTGAGCGATACGATCACCCGCAACACCGCCGCACGGGGCAGCGCCCTCGCCGTCGTCGGCGGCGAGGTGTACGTCGCCAACACGATCCTGGCCGGCAACACCGGCGCGGACGTACTCGGCAGCTACGTCGATGGCGGCACCAACTTCGTCGGCGGCGACCCGAAGCTGAGCGACCTTGGCCGGCACGGCGGCGCGACCGACAACCACGTCCCACTGCCCGGCAGCCCCGTCCTCGACGCCGGGGCCGACGAGGACGGCTTCGACCAGCGTCGCCTGCCGCGCACCGGACGGGCCGACATCGGGGCCATCGAGGCCCGGGCCTTCGCCGTTGCCAACCTCAGCGGCGTCCTCGCGCTGCGCGTCGGCGACATCGCATCGCCACTGCGAATCCGCATCACCGAGGGCGGCGACGGGCTGGCCGGCGTGCCGGTGACGTTTGCGCCGCCGACCGCCGGTGCGGGCGGCAGCTTCGCCGGTCCCGCGACCGTCGTCACCGACGCCGACGGCGTGGCCACCGCTCCCACGTTCCAGGCCAACGGCATCACCGGCACCTATCGCATCCGCGCGTCGATCGCCGGTAGCCTCGGCATCGACATCGACGCGGCCAACGCGCCCGGCCCGGCGACGGCGTTCGAACTGTCGGCCCCGGCCAGTGTCCGCGAGGGCGAGGCGTTCACCGTCACGCTGCGAGCGTTCGACGCGTTCGGCAACCCCGCGAGCGACTTCACCGGCACCGTCGAACTGACCTCCGGCGACGACCGGGCCGACCCCGTGAGCGTGACCTTCACGGAGGCCGATGCTGGCGTGGCCACGGCGACGGTCACGCTGCGGACGCCCGGCCGGCAGACGCTGACGGCCACCGCTGGCTCCGCAGGCGGCACGGCCGACATCGAGGTCGCCAACGTCGGCCCCAGCGCGGTGACGCTCGACTCGGTCGCGCCGCTCAACGAAGGCGGCACGGCGACGCTCACCGGCCACATCGACAACATCGACGACCGCGACACGCATACCGTCGTTATCGACTGGGCCGACGGCTCCGCGCCCGTGGAGTTCCGGCTGGCCGCCGGCGAGACGAACTTCACGCGCACGCACCGTTACGACAACGACCTCACCGGCCGCATTCGCGTCACCGTGACGGACGCCGGCGGGGCCAGCCGCGAGACGACGGCCGCCGTCACCGTGCGGAACGTCGTCCCGGTCATCGCGCCGACTATCGACGCCAACGCGTTCCTGAACGCCGGCGAAGAACTATCGGTGAACGGCCGGTTCACCGACCCCGGCTCCGACGACTGGACCGTGACAGTCGATTACGGCGACGGTACGACGCCGCAGACGGTGCGACTCGTCGATAGCCGCGACTTCCACGTCGAACACGTTTACTCGTCGGAGGGCACGTTTACCGTCGTCATCAACGTGATGGACGACGACGGCGCAGCCGTGCCGATGAGGGAGCGCGTGCTGGTCCTGCCGCCCGGTGCCAGTAACGTGAAGACGATCGTCGTCCCGCCCGGCGAGACCGCGACGTTGACCAACGGCGACGAGACGCTTCGGGCCGAGTTCTTCAACGCCTCGTCCGGCCGGGCGACGCTCCTGGCGGGCATCGTGTCGCTGGACGCACTGGCGCGGATCGCCGAGAACGCACCGACGACGGCCGACGGCAGTACGGTACGGGCGTTCGAGATGCGCGGCCTCGACATCGGGGCCGGCAGCCGCATGACCGTGACGTTCAAGTACGACCCGAACGCCGACGAGCAGCCGGTCCTCATGTTCCGCAACCCGCTGACGCGGCTCCTGGAGCGGGTGCAGGGTAGTCAGACCCTGCCGAACTCCTACGTCGTGGACGCGGTGAACCACACGGTCACGGTGATCTTCGATTCGACTAGCAACCCGCGGCCGCGCGACCTCAACGGCACGTTGTTCACGCTATCGGTGCCGGCCCCGCCGCCGCCGCCGGCCGCGACGCAGCAGCCCAGCCCCGCGCCGGCCCTGGCCCTCGGCCCGAATCTTGCATCGTCCCCGGTGAGCGACGTACCGGCGTTCTCGGCCCACGTCGGCACGCCGACGACATCGCTGTTGACCAATCGGGAGGTGACGTTGACCTTGGCGTCATCCGACAGTTTGCGCCGCGGCGGCTCCGATAGCGAGGGCAACGTGTCCGGCCCGCAGTTGCCTCCGGCCATCGGTTTCCTGCATAATCTCTATGAGGTCCGCGAAATCCTGGTGGAGGCGTTCCGCATGTGGATCGATCAACCCGCCCCGGTCATCGCCCCGGCCGACCCGACCCCGCCGCAGCCGCCCGCGGCCGACCAGATCAAGCTGGACGAAGTCCCCGCGGCCCAGGCACACATCGCCGGGGCCGCGACCGCCCGCACGGTCGTGGAGCCGTGGTGGTTGGAGCAGCGCGTCATCATCGCCGCCGATGCCGACGTGGTTGAGGACGTCGCCGCCGCCGACGCGCCGATCCCGGTGACGGCCCGCGAGCCGTCGGAGAGCGAACGTGCGGCGGCAGCGGTCATGGGCCTCTGGGTCGGCGCGACGGCCCTGGCCTCCGTGGCTCCCGGTCCGAAGCGCGAAGAGACGGAGGAGGACGAGGCGGAACGCGGCAAGCGCGCTCCGAAGCGGCGCTGGCGCACCGGCGGCCTCGACGAAGTCGGGCGTTAGCAGTTTCGTCCCACAACGACGACACGAGGAAGCAGGGGGATGGTATTCCTCCTGCTTCCTTCACTTTCCAGCCACGATTCGCCCCGGGGAGACTAGGCCGTGTCTCGTTGCCTGACCGTCGCCCTCGCGCTCTTCGCCGCTGGCCCTCTCGCGGCGGACGGGCCTCCGGACCTTGCCCCCAATACGTGCGACCGACCGGCCAAGGCGATCTACGACCTGCACGGGCCGTTCGCCGGTTACCTCCGGGGCGTGTCTGACCGGTGGTTGAAGGTCGCCCCGGCGGCCAACCCCGGCATGTTGGAGATGTTCCGCGACCGCGACCGCCGGCCGTACCGCGCCCTGGAGCCGTGGGCCGGCGAGTTCGCCGGCAAGTACCTCACCGCGGCCGTCCAGGTCCTGCGGCTGACGGGCGACCGCGCGTTGCGCGACGCTTTGGCCGGGTTCGTCCGCGAGTGGGTGGCGCTGCAGGCCGACGATGGCTACCTCGGCCCGTGGCCGACCGGCAGTCGGCTCACCGGCCGGGCACCCAACGTCGGCAAGGGCCAGCCGGGCGATACCTGGGACGCCTGGGGCCATTACCACGCCCTGGTCGGGCTGCTCTTGTGGCACGCCGAGACCGGCGACGCCACGGCCCTCGCCGCCGCCCGCAAGATCGGCGACCTTCTGTGCGATCGCTTCCTCGGCGACAAGAAGCCGCGGCTGGTGGATACGGGTTCGACGGAGATGAACCTGGCCCCGGTCCACGGCCTGGCGCTGCTCTACCGCTCCACGCACGACCCGCAGCACCTGGCGCTGGCCAAGCAACTCGTCGGCGAGTTCGCGGCGACCGGCCCGGACGGCAAGCCGTTGGCCGGCGACTACCTGCGGGCCGGCCTGGCCGGCACCGAGTTCTTCGCCACACCGAAGCCCCGGTGGGAGAGCCTGCATCCGATCCTCGGCCTCGCCGAACTCCATCGTCTGACCGGCGACGCGTCGTACCGCCGGGCGTTCGAGAATCTCTGGTGGAGCATCGTCAAGCTGGACCGGCACAACAACGGCGGCTTCTCGTCCGGCGAACAGGCTCAAGGCAACCCGTACCACCCCGGGGCGATCGAGACATGCTGCACCATCGCCTGGTTGGCCACGAGCGTCGAGATGCTGCGGCTGACCGGCGATTCGATCGTCGCCGACGAACTGGAACTTTCGACGCTGAACTCGGCCCTCGGCCTGCACTCTCCGACCGGCCGCTGGGCGACGTACAACACGCCGATGGATGGCGTGCGCAAGGCGAGCGCTCACGACATCGTCTTCCAGGCCCGCGAGGGCACGCCGGAGCTGAACTGCTGTAGCGTCAACGCCGCCCGCGGCCTCGGGCTGGTGTCCGAGTGGGCCGTCGTGCGCGATGCGACCGGGCTACGGCTCAACTGGTACGGCCCGGGTGCGATGACGGCCGAACTACCTTCTGGCGTGGCCGTGCGGTTGACTCAGGACACCGACTACCCGCGCGATGGCCGAGTGCGGATCACCGTGGACCCGACGAAGCCGGTCGCGTTCGCGTTGCGGCTGCGGGTGCCGTACTGGTCGACGGCCACGCGCGCGTCGCTCAACGGTGCGGCCCTCGACGCACCCATGCCAGGCACCTACTTGACGCTCGACCGCACCTGGAAGCCCGGCGACCGGGTGGAGTTGACGTTCGACTTCCGCCCGCACTTCTGGGTCGGCGAGCGGGAATGTCGCGGCAAGGCGTCCGCGTACCGCGGGCCACTTCTGCTCACCTGGGACCGACGGTTCAACGACACAACCCCGGCCGACGTGCCGGCACTGGCCGCCGGCGCGTTCCCTGGCCGGTCAATCGAGTGGACCGGGTCGAACAAGCCGATCCTGCTATTCGAAATCCCGGCTGGCGGTCGGTCGGTGCGGCTGTGCGACTTCGCCAGCGCCGGGCAGGCCGGTTCGCCGTACCGCTCGTGGCTGGCGGTCGAAGGCGTGCAGGCGGTCGAGTTCAGCCGGGCCAACCCGCTCCGCAGCGGCCGCCCGCCGGTGCCGAAGCCAGCGGCGGGGCCGCAGCCCGCGGCCGGCGGCCCGGCTCCGAACGCCATCAC
>CAZNSL010000284.1:0-3766 GCA_964574975.1 uncultured Alcaligenaceae bacterium
ATTTGGAAGTCTCAGGGGGCTGACGCCCCCCGCTCGGCGGCGCTTCGACGCTTCTGCGAAGCGTTGCTAAACTGGTGATGTGACCCACGTCGAAACCTGCGACGGCCTCGCCGCGACCGCCGACCTGGCGTGCCGCGTCGCGGCGATTCTGACGCCCGGCACCGTCGTCGCGCTCGTCGGCCCGATGGGGGCCGGCAAGACGCACTTCGTGCGCTACCTCGTCGAGGGCCTGGACGGCGATCCGCGGCGCGTCAGCAGCCCGACGTTCGCGCTGATCCACGAGTACCCGGCCCGGCTGCCGGTGTACCACTTCGACACCTACCGCTTGCCGGACGAGGCGTCGTTCACCGACCTCGGCGTGCAAGAGTACTTCGATGGCGACGGCGTTTGTCTCGTCGAATGGGCCGACCGCGTGCCCGGCACGCTGCCGAACGAGTATCTGCGCATCGCCATCGAACCGACGGGCGAATCGACGCGGCGGTTCACGATCGAGGCGGTCGGCGTACGCCACGCGGGCGTGGTTCGCGCCCTTTGAGCCCGACGCGCCAGCGAGGGGGCGACCGCTTCCTCGCTGGCGAGTCGGGCTCAATCCCCCGCGTACGCGTCCTGCGTCCGTCGCACCGCGGCCCGCCCGGCGTCGCTCAGTTCGACGACCTGCGACGCGATGAACCCCGCCGCGGTCGCGTCGCGCAGCGCCCGCTCCATCTTCTCGACCGGCCAATTGAGGTGTTCGTGCAGCGTGTTGCGGCGGCACTCCTCGTCCGCCTCCGGCGTGCCCTCGTGCGTCTTCAGGTGCATGAGCAGCATCGCCACCGCGAACTCGCGCTGCTGCCGTCGGTGTCGCCGCCACTGCGCCACCAGACCGCGACGCGGCGCAAACGCCAACGCCAACGCGAACAGCACGCCAAGGGCGGTGGCCATCGCGCCGGCGTAGGTTGCGTCGAACCGCTCGCTGGCCACGAAGCCGCCGACGGCTCCCAGCGCCCCGACCGCGACGGCAAGACCGAGCATCGCACCAAGTCGGTCGGTCAACAAATACGCCGTCGCCGCCGGCACCACGAGCAGCGCCACGACCAGTACCGAGCCAACGGCGTCGAACGCGGCCACGCACGTCAGCGAGACGAGCGTCACCAGGGCGTAGTGGAGGATCGCCGGCGCGAAGCCGAACGCGGCGGCCAAGGGCGCGTCGAACGTGGCGAGCTTCAGTTCCTTGTAGAAGACGACCACGAACGCGAGGTTGAGCGCCGCCACCGCGGCCAAGGGCGGCAGCGACTTCGGCACGTCGCGGCCGAGGAACTCGGTGCGGTAGAACGGCGCGAACTCGACCTTGCCGAGTAGCACGGCATCCACATCGAGGTGAACGTTACCCAAACCGCGCGACACCAGGATGACGGCGATGCTGAAGAGGGCCGGGAACACCAGCCCGATGGCCGCATCTTCGCGGACGAGCTTGGTGCGGCCGAGCGCCTCGACGAGCGCGACGGCCAGCGCGCCGGCCGCGGCCGCGCCGAGCATCAGCCACGGCGAGGCGAGGTCGCGCACGACCAGAAAGGCGAGGACGATGCCGAAGAGCAGCACGTGGCTGACCGCGTCGCCGAGCAGGGCCAGACGGCGCAACACGAGGAAGCAGCCGGGCAGGGCGCACGCGCCGGCGGCGAGGGTGGCCAGCAGCAGGACTTCGGCTTGCGCGGACACGCGAATACGGATTAGCCACAGATGAACACGGATATACACAGATAGATTCAAGATCAATCTGTTGTATCTATCTGTGTTTATCCGTGTTCATCTGTGGCTAATTCTTCCTTCCGCCGTTGAGGTAAGAGCTTCCACATCAGGGATACGCCCACAATCGCCGTGGCCACCAGGACGATGGCCGGCCCCGTCGGCACTGGCTTGCCGCGAGCGCTGAGTGCGTCGCCGGCCAGCGTGCCGCCGAGACCGCTCAGCCCACCGAACGTCGCCGCCAGCACCACCACCACGCCGAGCCGATCCGACCACTGCCGCGCCGCCGTTGCTGGGGCGACGACGAGCGCACTCATCAAAACTACGCCGACGCACTGGAGTCCCAGCACCACCGCCAGGACGAGCAGCCCCGTCAGCAAGAAGTCGAGCGGTCGCGTCGGATAGCCGAGCGTCGCCGCGTAATCCGAATCGAACGCTAGCAGCTTGAACTCCTTCCAGAGCAGCAGCACGATGGCCAGCGCCACCGCGCCGAGGCCAGCGAGCGCTCGCACGTCGGAATCGAGTAACGTCGCCGCTTGCCCGAACAAGTAGCGTTCCAGGCCCGCTTGCGACGCATCGGGCTTCTTCTGTAAGGCGGTCAACAGGACGATGCCGAAGCCGAAGAACACCGACAGCACGATGCCGAGGGCGCTGTCGTACGGCACCCGGCTACGGCGGACGATCAGAAGCACGGCCGCGGTGCCGAGCCAGCCGGCGATGGCCGCTCCGACGGCTAGCGTCAGCGGGGCCTTGCTGCCGGTAACCACGAACGCCAGCGCGACGCCGGGCAAGGCGGCGTGCGAGACGGCGTCGCCGAGGAGGCTCTGCCGCCGCAGCACGGCGAAGGTGCCGAGGGTGCCGCTCAGCGCGCCGAGCGCCGCGGTGCCGAGGGCGACGGTCTGGAGGGTGGAGTTCATACGTGCGATTTGAGATTCGAGATTTCAGATCGCTACACGCCCGTACGCCCGCCGCAGGTTCTCGTCGGTGAACGTCGTCGTCACCGGGCCGCTGGCGATCTTGCGCACGTTCAGCAATGTCACCCAATCGAACGTCGCTCGCACCGTCGCCAGGTCGTGGTGGACGACCACCACCGTCTTGCCCTCCGCCCGCAGTCGTTGCAGCAACTCCAGGATCGCCTGCTCCGTCGTCGCGTCCACGCCCTGGAACGGCTCGTCCATGACGTACACGTCGGCGTGCTGTACCAACGCCCGCGCCAGGAACACGCGCTGCTGCTGGCCGCCGGAGAGTTGCTTGATCTGCCGATGTGCGAACTCGGTCAGGCCGACTTGCTCGATCGCGGCGGCCGCGTCGGCCCGTTCGCGCCGGCCGGGGCGGCGGAACCATCCGAGGCGGGCGTAGGTGCCCATCAGCACCACATCGAGGACGCTGGTCGGGAAGTCCCAATCGACGCTGCCTCGCTGCGGCACGTAGGCGACCCGCTTGCGGCTGGCCGCGAACGGCTCGCCGAGAATCTTCACCTGTCCGGCGACCGGCTTGACCAGGCCGAGCGCCGCCTTCAAGAGCGTCGTCTTGCCGGCCCCGTTCGGCCCGACGACGGCCATCAACACGCCGCGCGGCACCGTCAGGTCCACATCCCACAGCACTGGCTTCTCGCCGTAGGCAACCGTGAGGTCGGTCACTTCGAGGGCCGGAAAGGCGTTTGAGCCCGACGCGCCAGCGAGGGGTTCTTCCCTCGCTGGCGCGTCGGGCTCAACTTGGTGATTCACCGCAGCGCCTCCGCCATCGCGTCGATGTTGTGCCGCACCATACCGATGTACTTCCCGGCGGGTGTGTTGGCGTCGCCGAGCGCGTCGGAGTACAGCCGTTCGCCGACGAACTTGACTTGGAAGCCGTAGTCCTTGGCCACCGCGTCGCGCACCGCCTGGATGTTGCGATCCGGCACCGACGTTTCGCCGAAGATGGCCGGCAACTTGCGGGTGCCGATCAGCCGGGCGAGGTCCTGCACGTCGCGGGTACTCGGCTCGCTGGCCGTGCTGATCCCCTGCAAACCGCGGACCTCGAACTCGTACGCCCGGCCGAAGTA
>CAZNSL010000284.1:3776-7162 GCA_964574975.1 uncultured Alcaligenaceae bacterium
CGTGCGCCGTGATCAACACCCGTCGCTCCTTCGGGATGCTCGCGGCCTTCGTTTTGACTTCCTCGTGCAAGTCGGCCAACTGCTTCAGGTAGGCATCAGCGTTGGCGCGAAAGTCGGCCGCATGGGCGGGGTCGGTCTCGCACAGAGCATCGCGCACCACGCCGACGCACTTGCTCCAGAGCGACACGTCGAACCAGACGTGCGGGTCGTGCGTGCCCTCGTACCCGGCGGCCGCGATCCGCAACTCCGTCTTCGGATCGAGCGTGCGCGTGACGGCGACGGCCTTCTTGCCGGGCATCGCCTCGAATACGTCGGCCATTTTGCCTTCGAGGTGCAGACCGTTGTAGAGGACGAGCCTGGCGTTCTGCATCCGCCGCAGGTCGCCGGCCGACGCCTTGTACTGGTGCGGGTCGATGCCCGGCCCCATCATGGTCCAGACCTCGACGTGCGGCCCGCCGATGATGGTCGCCGCGTCGCCGATCATCCCCGTGGTGGCGACGATCGACGGCTTGCCGGAATTGACGCCTGACGCTGACGAACAGCCAGCCACGATGACGGCAAAGAGTGCGAGCATAGGTCTCATGGTATGTAGTCTAGACTAATTCACCATTTAGTCAAGACTAATTCCATCGTGGGACAAGCTACTGCCTCTGTGCCGCGGTCTTGGTAGGTCCCGCCTGCCGGGCGGGACCCGGCGCGGCTGTGGGTCCCGCCCGGCAGGCGGGACCTACTTCGGCGTAGTGCAACTACAAGGACGGCTTAGCCGGCTTCCTGCGGCGACGAATCGCAACGTCAACGGCCGCCCCGCCGATGCCCGCGAGTACCGCCGCGGCAACGAGCAGCCACCGGTAACGGACCTGCCACGGCGGTGGGGGCGTCCAGTTCGCCGGGATCGGCTGCCAGCCGGCTTTCGTGACGAGGTAGTCCGTCGCCGGAACGGTCGTCTGATCGGACAGGCGACAGCCGGTCGGGAACTCGACCTGAAACGTCCCCAGCGGGATGTCGCCGTTGATTTCCAGCGAGGTTATTTCGGCTCGGACGGTGCGCACCACGGTCCCGTCCGCAAGCGATTCTTCCACGACCCACCCCGACGGCACGAACCCGCACGCCGGATGCGGGCGGTAGGTCGCGTTTTCGCGGTAGGTCCGGCCGTTGCCCGCCGCGATCACCGACCGGCGCACGACGTGGCCGCGGGCCGGGTCGAGCCAAGCCTTGGCGTCATTGAATGCCACCTCGTCGCACGGGCTGCCGTCGATCTCCAATGTCGCTCCCGTGGCCTTGAACTTGTCGATGGTGGGGAAGCCGAGGCCGCCGGTCACCCCGCGCAGGGCCAGGGCGATTGGCCGGCCCGCGGCGTGGCGGACGCCGTCGGACTTACCAGGACGATGCAGGATGCCGCTCGCGCTGCTCTCACCGTCCGTCCCTCGCGGGTAGAAACTTCGCTCCAGCACCCCGTCGAACACGCCGATGCGCTCTGGGTGCAGGAAGCGGTACGTCCCGCCGAGCCGAACCGGGTGGTTGTCCTCGACGCGGACTTTAGCCCCGTCGAGGACGATGCGGTTGGCGGACGCGACCGTCAAATCGCCGGGCGGCACCACGACCTGGAACGCCTCGCGCTTCCAGGTTTCCGTCAGCGTGAAGCGAACGTCGGCGGTGCGCACCGCGTCCTGTCGGCGACGGGCGGCCTCGACGAACGCCTCGTCGGCTAGGGCGACGGCGGCGTGCGCGACGAGGACCGTAATGGCGCTGAGGCGGGGCATGACGGTTGCTCCGTGCAGACGGCGGGTTGCATTGTAACGGCCCGATGTGAGAAGCATTTGAGAAACGCCTGCCTCCCCGCCGGGCGGATTCGTTGCATTCGTTGCATGCAACGCAATTTCGTTGCACCACCCCTCCCTCAATGTCTGCAACGAATCTCCCGACCGGGTAAACTGGAGTGTCATGTCCCCCGATGTCGTTCCGCGCCACGTCCCCGTCCTGCCGGCCGAGGTCTTGCACTGGCTCGACCCGCAACCGGGGCAGACGTTCGTCGATTGCACCGCTGGCGCGGGCAGCCATTCGCGCCTCATCGCCGAGCGCGGAGCAACGGTGATCGCGCTCGACCAGGACGCGGGCATGATCGAGTTGGCCCGCTCGCGCACCGCCGGGCTGCCGGTGACGTTCGTCCACGCGGGGTTCGACGCGATCCGGGAGGTTCTGCGCGACCGCGGCATCGAGGCGGTTGACGGCGTCCTGGCGGACCTGGGGATTTGCTCGGACCAGTTGGACGACGCCGGCCGCGGGTTCAGCTTCACACGCGACGGCCCATTGGATATGAGGTTGGATGCCTCGTTCGGCGAGTCGGCCGCGGACCTGTTGCGGCGGCTGCCGGAGCGCGACTTGGCCGACCTCATCTACGAGTTCGGCGAAGAACGGTTCAGCCGGCGAATCGCCCGCCGGATCGTCGAGGCCCGGACAACCGCCCCGCTGGAGACGACGGCCCAGCTCGCGGAGTTGGTGCGGCGGGCAGTGCCGAGGCCGAAGGGCCGCGGCGGCATCGACCCGGCCACGCGGACGTTCCAGGCGCTGCGGATCGCCGTCAACGACGAACTCGGTGCCCTCGACCGCCTGCTCGCCCGATTGCCGACCGTGCTGAAGCCGGGCGGCCGGGCCGCGGTCATCAGCTTCCACTCGCTGGAGGACCGGCGCGTGAAGCACGCCTTCCGCGACGCCGCGGCGTGGCAGGTGCTGACGAAGAAGGTCGTGACGGCCGGCGACGACGAGGTAAGTGCCAACCCCCGCGCCCGCAGCGCCAAACTGCGGGCGGCCCGACGCACTGGAGACCCGAACGCATGACGCGCGAAACCAAGCTCGGCCTCGCGGTGGCCAGTTCGTTCCTGTCGCTGGTCGGCGGCGTGTTGGGCGTGAAGCTCTACCGCGGCGAAGGCCCGGCGGCCGCGCCGCCCGAAGCCGTCGCCAAGGCCGAACCGCCGAAGTCGAGCGAGCCGACGGCGGAGAACCCGGCCGTCAACAACGTGCCGGACGTGACCAAGGAGCACGCCCAGGCCAACGCCGATCGCCAAGCCCTGCCGGCCACACCGAAGGCTGAACCGGTCGTGGTGCAGCCGGTCGCCGTGGACCCGCCGCCGCCGAACGCCGATGCACTGGCGATGCAGACGGCACCGGCCGCGCCCGTGGTGCCAGCCCCCGCGGCACCGGCCCCTGCAATGCCGGAACCCGCGACCCCGACACCCGCGCCGGTCGCGCCGCTCAAACCCGACGCGGACGCCGTGTCGCTCACCAAGTCGGAAACGCAGCCGGACGCGAAGAAGCCCGACGCAGCCCCGGTCGTGGCCGTGCCGGCCGCGGTGCCCGCCCCGAACGCCAACGCCGCGCCGGCACCGATC
>CAZNSL010000285.1:0-7159 GCA_964574975.1 uncultured Alcaligenaceae bacterium
GTGGCCGAGCGGCCGGTAGCCGGCGGCGGCCTCGTCGCCCCACTTGGCGCGGAACCGGGCCAGGTTGTCCTCGAGCTGCTTCGCCGTGTCGACGCCCAGCGCGGCGAAGGTGCGGCTGCCGAAGTGGTGGACGAACACGCCCTCGGCGACGAGGAGCTTGTAGCCGGCCCGCCGCAGCCGCAGGCCGAAGTCGTCGTCGTCGAAGAAGCCGACGCCGAACCGTTCGTCGAAGAGGCCGACTTCGTCGAGGACCGACCTGCGCGCGACCAGGCAGAAGCCGCTCAGCCGCGGCACCTCCAGCGCCCGGCCGGCGAACGCACGCCGGCGGTCGGCGACGAAGGCGGCGAGTCCGTCGGCCGGGTCGGTAAATGGCACGGGCACGAGCTGCGGCGGCGGGGCATAGTTCGACATCGGCCCGACCGCTCCGACCTTCGGGTCGCGTGCCAGCCAGGCCAACAGCCCGTCGAGCCACCCGGCGGGCACCACGGCATCGTTGTTGAGGAACGCGACAAAGTCGCCACGCGCAGCCGCCGCGGCCTGATTCGCGGCGGCCGGGTAGCCACGATTGGAGGTGTTGCGGATCACCTCCACGCGCTCCGGCCCGGCCTGGGCGGCGACGTTGGCGAGGTAATCGGCCGTTCCGTCCGTGGAACCGTTATCCACGAGAATCAGTTCGTACGGGGCGCGGGTGTGGGCGAAGACGCTCTCGACGCACCGGCGCGTGTATTCCAGCCCGCCGCAGCAGACGACCAGGATCGACGCCAGCGGCGGCCCGGCGAACCAGTCCTCGGCCGGGACCCGGTCCGGCGCGATGGTGCGCAGGCGGCGGGTGCGGTCGGCCAGGGACGCGCGGCCGGCGGTATCGCCGACGTCCGTAAGCGCCTGGGCGAGGGCGCGGGCGGCGGCGGCATCGAACGGTCGGGCCGCGACGGCGTGGTGGAGGTGGGGAAGGGCGTCGGTGACGCGACCGGTGCGGGCCAGGGCGCAACCGAGGGCAGCCCGGGCTTCGGGCGGTCGGAAGCCTGCGAACGCGGCTTCGTAGTAGTGAACCAAGTCGCCGGTCAGGCCGGCGAGAATGGTGTGAAGCCGCCCGCGGACGAGATCGCGCTTGGCGCACGCCTCGGCGGCCGGGTCGCCGGCGTTCGTCCACGCGGCGCGCTCCCACGCCACCCGAAAGGCGTGCAACCCTGGCGGGTAGGTCGGCCAGGCGAGGCTCGCCGCGTCTGCCGGCGCGGCCGAGACGAGTTCGTTCAGCACTCGCCGGGCGGCGGTGGCAGCCAGTTCGTCGCGGCCCCCGGCCAGGAGCGCCTCGACGGCCGCCAGACCGGCCATCGAGTGGCCCGGCCGCAACCGGGCCGCTCGGGCGAATAGACCTGCGGCATCCGCGGGCGGGGCCGTCAAGCCCCCGAGGTACGCGGTGTCGGCGTCGTTCCGGTCGCCGCCGGTCGTGCAGGCCCGGCCGGGGGGATCGGCATCCACCGCCTCCCAGGCGCGGTCGACCAAAGCAAACGCGGGCGGCGACGACGCCCGGTGTTCGGCCGCGGAGCGCAGGCCCGGCAGATCGGCGGCGAGCGCTGCCACGGCGTCGGCCCACAGCCGGTCGAAGGTCAATTCGTGCGCCCGGACGCGACCGGCCGCGGCGATCCTGGCGCGGGCAGGCTCGTCGGCGAGCGTTCGCTCGACGGCACCGACCAAGTCGTTGGCCTCGAAGGCGACGTACTCGCGTCCCGTTGCGAGTCGGCGCTCCGCCTCGGTGCGATCGGCTTCCAACAGAAGACACGCCCCCGCGGCGAGGGCCGCCAAGGCCGTCCCGTCGAGGCCGCCATGAGGGGGACGGGCAACGACAATCTTGGCGCGGCCCAGCAGGACAGCGTCGCAGTCGGCAGCGACGAGGACCCGATGGCGTTCGGCCAAGTCCGCCAGTGCGGCGGCCGGCGTCAGCGAATCGGGTCGCAAATCGGCATGCGGGCCAGCAGCGAACAACACGTCGATGTCGCGGTCGGCGTCGGATGTGCCGCCGAATTGCGAATGGCCGAGGCCGCCCAGGAGGATGGGACGTACGGTGCTGAGTCCGGCGCGCGCGAATGCGTCGACTCCGGCCACGTCGGCAAACGCGGCCTCACAGCGCGGCAGGAGACTGCGGAGGCGGTGCCAGTGCAGGTCCCACTCGGGGGCCAGGCCGACGAGCGGAACGGGGGCCGCCCAAGCCCAGCCGGGCACCGCTTCGCCGGCGAGCCACAACGCGACGAAATCGGGCGTCCAGCCGGCCGGGAACTGGGAGGTTACGTCGGCCCAGGTGGCGTCTGGGACCACGTCGAGGTCGTGACCCGGGCCGGGGCCAAAGGTGAGGCAGTGACCGGCGCGGCGGGCATCGCGGAGGTGGTCGGCGGCGAACGCGGCGGTGACCGGGCCGAACAGGTGGCGAGGGGGCATGGGAGCGTCTCACACGGGGCGGGGTGGACTCGATTATGCGGCGATGACGGTCCCGCGACGAGGGTCGCGTTGATGAAGTTTGCAAAAAAATGCGACCAGCCTGTTGACAAGTAGGTTGCGGTCGGTTAGCGTCTCACCCATCCCGGCTCTCCAGCGCCCTCACTTCCAAGCGCCAGAACCGGGGTTCGTACGCCGCTCGCACGGAGGCGTCCGGCAGGGACTTCCGCAGCACGGCTCCGCACGACGCGGCCGCGTCGCCGGAACGAACGAGACGCCCCAGCCCGCCGCCCTGCGGCCGGCCGGTGCCCCAACGCCATGTCGCACACACCTGCTGCCCGCCGCAGCCCGCGCTCCGCCTGGACCCGTTTCGTCGTCGACGGCCTGTTCGCACTGCGCGACTGGCTTGCCGAGTCGCCCGACCGGTCCAAGCGGCGGAACCGACCCTTCCTAGATGTGTTGCGGCTCGAAACGCGGGAAGTGCCGACACAGTTGGTTCGCATTGTCGCAACCAACATCGGCCCGCTCGTCGACGAATTCCTGTACGATGGGACGCTCCTCGGCCCGGACTACCCCGGTATGGTTGTCGGGAGCTTGCACTGGACGGGCGGACCGCTGGAGCAGCCGTCCGGCAGCATACTCATCGACTGGGGAGACGGCACGACCTCGGCCGGCCTGTTCCGAACGACGGACGTCTTGCCCGACGGCCCCAATGGTATCGAGGACGACATCGCTCCAAGCGGCCTATTCCCGGCCAACCTATATCCAGAATACGGCGGCTATGCCCACATGCGTGCCATTTACGCGGTCAAGGACTATGACCGCGAGGAGGACGACCAAGACCCGAGGGACCCCTACACAGATTATACCGTGACTATCTCTGGTTTCGGGGATGTCGATACGACAGGCGTCCGCGTCAACCAGGGCCAGTATCTTAACATCGAAGGCCCAACCGCGGCGGTCGCCGAGTCCGTCGGCTTCGCGCTGGTCACGGTGACGTACAACGGAAACGTACCGACCCGCGATGTCACTGTTCAATACGAGACCAGCGACGGGTCAGGTGCCAACCGGGCCGAATCGAGCAAGGACTACGAATACACGACGGGTACCATCGAGTTTCCGGCCGGCTCTCAGCATGGCGACTACGAGGTCATCCGCATCCCGATCAACAACGACACCCGGCTTGACCGCGCCGACACCGAGTACTTCTACCTCAACTTCTTCGACCCGGAACACGGGGCTGTCGGCGAGGATGAGGACTACGAGAGCGAACTGCTCACCATCGACATCGCCGACGACGACGAGGCGATCCCGCGGTTCGTCACGTACAAGTACGCGGCGTTCGAGCCGCCCGGCGGGGCCGGCAACACCTTGCCCGTGTCCATCGGCGTGGAGCTGGTGGAGGTGGCCGAGCGTCCGGTGACCGTCCGCTACACCACGACGACCTACCCCTACTGGCCGTACGACGACACGGAATTCTACGCCCGCGCCACGCCGGGCACCGTGGCCCTGTCGCCGGCGGACTACCTCACGACGACCGGGACGCTCACGTTCGCGGCGTTCGACGATTACGAGACGTTCCCCGTGACGATCGTGGGGGACAACATCCGCGAGCCATCCGAGTACTTCGGCCTGGCACTCTTCGACCCCACGCCCGCCGACAAGGTCGATCTCGGCCCCAACCCCGGCGGGCTGACGCCGCCCATCCAGCCGTATCCGTACCGGAGCTACGCCAACGTCCGGATCATCGACAAGAATAACCGCTTCCTCACCAACGGCACGGGCGTGCCAGGAGAGTTCGACGCCGACCTGTACGACTGGCTGTTCCCCGACGTGCCGGCCTGGGTGAACGCCTTCACCGGCGGTATCGGCTGGGACGTGTCGATGATGGTCTGCGGCCCACAATGCGGCCGCGCGCAGGACCAGAGGACGTCGGACACCAAGAACCTCATCGAGGTCAAACCCCCATACATCGAGTCGAGCCTGCGGCACAGCGGCGACACGAAGCAACAGGTGCCGGCCGTGGACGTGCGGTTCACCGTCCCGCCGGGGACGCCGACGCCGTCGACGCTGAAGGTGCGGCTGGTCTTCGGCGGCGTTCCGCAGGGCGAGGTCACCTACGACACGTCGGGCTTCGCGCCCGGCAACACCTACGCGTTCGGCGTCCAACTCGACGAAATGCCGGCGGTCAGCGGCGTGTACGACTTCTCGATGGAGGTCACGGCGACGTTCTCGGACTCGACGACGGACGACTTTTCGTACGAGGGCAAAAAGGCCGTCGTCGTGCGCGACTCCGCCCCGTCCGGGTCGACGCCCGCGAACCCCTTCGGCAACGGCTGGGACCTCGCCGGCGTCGACCGCCTGCACGTCCGGTACGACGCCCTGCTGGTGGACGGTAGCGGGCGGTCGCTGGTGTTCCTGGCCGACGCCGCGACCGGCGGGTTCAAGCCCCAGGTCGCGGAGTTCGGCACGCTGGTCCACAACGCCGACGGCACCTACACGCACACCTCCGCCGACAAGACGCATAAGGTGTTCGGGCCCGACGGCCGGATCCTCCGCCAGGTCGACCGGCACGGCCTCACGATCCAATACAACTACGACTCCCTCGGCCGGCTCAGCACCACGCTCGACCCGGACGGCCGGCTGGCGACCTACGTGTACGACGCAACGACCGGCTTCCTCGACCGCGTCGAGCAGACGGGCGGCCGCGTCACCGATGTCGATATCGACTCCGGCGGCAACCTGACGCGGATCGTCCACCCCGACGGCGGGGTCGAGACGTTCACCTACGACGGCGCGGGCCGGCTGCGCACCGAGGCGTACGGGCCGCGCACGGTCACGTTCGGGTACGACTCGCTCGGGTTGCTGCAAACCCTGGACCAGGGCGACGGCACCGTCACGACCGTGGCCGCCGCGGTCGCGTCGCTGCTCGCGCCGCTGCCCGGCACGCCCACGGTCTACCCCCTGCGGCTGACGGGCGACCTCCGGGCCACGATCACCGACGCGGAACAGGGACTCACTACGGTCACCCAAGACGCCGCCGGCCGCCTGACCGGGCTGGCGACGCCCGACGGCGCGGTCCGCACGTGGGAGTACGAGGACGGCCTCCTAGTCCGGGCGACCGACCCGCTCGGCCGCGCGACGCAGTACGAGTACGCCCCCGGCACCGCCGACGTGGTCCGAGTTACCCACCCTGACGGCACCTTCGCAACGTACGCGTACGAAGGGCAGTACCACCAGTTGATCGGCCACACCGACGAGCGCGGCAACCGCACGACCGTCCTCGACTGGAACGAATTCGGCGACCCGGAGGTCATCCTCGCGGCCGACAACACGCTGACGACGTACACCTGGGGCACGGCGGCCAACGGCCTGCTCGGCCTAATCGAGACCGTGACCCGCCCGGACACCGACTCGTCGGTCGCCGTCACCACTTACGACTACGACGCGAATCGCCGCCTGGAGACCGTCACCGACCCGTCCGGCGGCGCGACCGCCTACCTGTACGACACCAAGTGGGACCTCCGATCCGTCACCGATCCGCTCGGCAACACGACCACCACCGTCTACGACGCTATGCGGCGGCTCGAGAGCGTCACCGACGCCGAGGGACGCACCACGAGCTACTTCTACAACGCCCCCGGCTGGCGGACCGGCGAGATCGACGCGGCCGGCACCCGCACCAGCTACACCTACAACTCGCGCGGCTGGCTCACCGCGGCCGACGAGGCCGTCGGCACCGCGTTGGTCCGCACCACCGCGTACGGCTACGACAAGATCGGCCGGCTCACGACCGTAGCGGACCCGCTCGGCCGGACCACGACATACGCCTACCACACGGCGAACCGCACCGTCACCGCGACCGACCCGCTGCTCGGCCGGACGACCACCGCCTACGACGTGGCGGGCCAGCTCGCCTGGACGGCCGACCCGATCGGCCGCCTGACCACCCTCGCCTACGACCCCCGCGGCCGCGTCCGCGCCGCCTTCGACCGGCTCGACACCGTCGCCCCGGCCGACCTGGCCGCCCGCTTCGATTACGACGCCGCCGGCAACGTCACCCGCGTCCGCGCCCCGGCCGAGTTGACCGGCTCGGACACGCTCAAGGTCAACCAGTCCGGCAACACCTGGCAGTTCGTCGTGGCCGCCGCGATGGACGGGCAAGGGCGCTCGGCCGTGTTCTGGCTCGACACCCTCTACGGCAGCGGCTACGACGTGCAGGCCCGTTTCCTCGACGCGGCCGGCCAGCCGGTCGGCAACGAATTCCGCGCTTCGGTGACGCAAACGGGGACGCAGTACGGCACGTCGGCGGCGGCCAACGCGGCCGGGCGGTTCCTGGTCGGCTGGTCCGACTGGGGCACCGGCGGAGCCTACGTCCGGGCGTTCGACGCCACCGGCGCGGCGCTGACTGGCGACATCCGCCTGGACTCGGGCGGCGCGTACTCCGGCCCGTCCATGGCGGTGCGCGAGGACGGCTCGTTCGTGGCCGTGTGGATGAAGTGGGACGGGTTCGCGCCGTATAGCGTCGGGCGGCTGTTCGCGGCCGACGGAACGGCGTTGACCGACGAGTTCCTGCTGCGCGACGCGACGGAGGCCAACCAGTACTCGCAGGGGCCGAGCGTGGCAGTCGCGCCGGGCGGCGGGTTCGTGGTCACCTACGGCGTGTACTCCACACCCAACGATCCCGATTGGGGCTTCTTCGCGCGGCGGTTCTCGGCCACCGGCGCGC
>CAZNSL010000286.1:0-7130 GCA_964574975.1 uncultured Alcaligenaceae bacterium
ATTCGAGCTTCTCGGTCGTTGCGGACATGGTGACACCTCCAAGGCCAGGAACGTTGGCCACAGATGAACACAGATGAACACGGATAAGACATCGATCGTGTCTTATCCGTGTTCATCTGTGTTCATCTGTGGCCAATTCCTCTTAGAATGCGCCCACGCCTCACCAGGAGTCTTCTCCGATGACCACTGTTCCCCTGCTCGTTGCCGGCCGCTGGCAGCCGAGCCGCGCCGCCGACACCGGCCCCGTCTACAACCCGTCCAACGGCAACGTCATCGCTCGCGTGCCCATGTGCGGCCCCGACGAGGTCGATGCCGCCGTGCGCGCCGCCCACGCCGCCTTGCCCGCCTGGGCCGAGACGCCGGCCGTCGACCGCGCCCGCATCCTTTTCCGCTACCGCGACAAGCTCGAACAGCATGCTGAGGAACTGGCGAAGCTGGTCACCCGCGAGCACGGCAAGACGCTGCCGGAGGCGCGGGCGTCGGTGGCGCGCGGCGTCGAGATGGTCGAGTTCGCTTGCGGCATCCCCAGCCTCCTCATGGGCCAGACGCTGCCGAACATCGCGGCCAACGTCGATTGCGAGACGGTGCGGCACCCCGTCGGCGTCTGCGCCGGCATCACGCCGTTTAACTTCCCGGCGATGGTGCCGCTCTGGATGTTCCCCGTCGCCCTGGCCTGCGGCAACACGTTCGTGCTGAAGCCGTCGGAGAAGGTGCCGCTGTCGGCCGTGCGCCTCGGCGAGCTGTTGACCGAGTGCGGCCTGCCGCCGGGCGCGTTCAACATCGTCCACGGCGGCAAGGACTGCGTCAATGCCTTGCTGACGCATCCGACGATCGCGACGATTTCCTTCGTCGGCTCGACGGCCGTGGCGAAGCACGTCTACGAGGTCGGCGCGAAACACGGCAAGCGGGTGCAGGCGGCCGGCGGGGCGAAGAACCACCTCGTCGTCATGCCCGACGCCGACCTCGAACAAGCCGCGAAGGCGATCCAGGCGGCGGCGTTCGGCTGTGCCGGCGAGCGCTGCATGGCCGGCAGCGTCGCGGTGCCGGTCGGCAAGATCGGCGACCCGCTCGTCGAACTCCTCCGCGACAAGGCCGCGAAGATGACGGTCGGCCCGACCGACGGCGGCGCGACCGTGGACATGGGTCCGGTCATCAGCCGCGACCACCTGGAGCGCGTGACCGGCTACCTCGACATCGGCACGCAAGAAGGCGCGACGCTGGCTCTCGACGGCCGTACGAAGCGCGGTGACGGCTTCGTCGTCGGGCCGAGCGTCTTGGACAAGGTCGCCCCGTCGATGCGCGTGGCGAAGGAGGAAATCTTCGGCCCGGTGCTGTCGGTCCTGCGGGCCGGCGACCTGGACGAGGCCCTGGCGTTGGGCCGCAACGTGCCGTACGGCAACGGGGCGTCGATCTTCACGCGGAGCGGCTACGCGGCCCGGCAGTTCAAGCAGCACTTTAGCGCGGGCATGATCGGCATCAACGTCGGCGTGCCGGCCCCGATGGCGTGGTTCCCGTTCACCGGCTGGAACCAGTCGTTCTTTGGCGACCTGCACATTCAGGGTGTCGAGGGGGTGCAGTTCTACACGCGGCAGAAGGTGACGATGACGCGCTGGTTCGCGTCGGCCGAGGAGTCGGCCCACGACCCGATCTGGAAGACGGGGAAATAGGTTAGCCGCGATGCCACGTCACTTCGTCGATAGCGCCCAGTTCTTCTCGTTCGCCCCCGGCTTCACGTCGAAGGTGAGTTCCGTCTGGTCGTTGTACTTTGTCGGCAGCGACTCCTCGATGTTGGCCACGCCGCCCGGCCCGGGGCCTTCCCGCGCTCTCGGAGCCTTGCCCACCGACCGCGGCACCCGGATTTGCACCTTGTACGTGCCGACCGCCAGCTTCGCGGCGTACCGGCCGTCCGCGATCGCTCCGCCGCCGCCACCCGACTTGCCGTCCGTCGGCACGAACGTGATCGACGACCCGACCGCCGGCACCTGGCCGTCGACCGAGACCGTGCCGCTCACGTCGCCCATCTTCGGGCCGCTGTCGCAGCCGGTCAACAGGGCAACGACGAGCGCGGCCAGGATGTGCCGGGAGTTAGTCATTGCCGCCCACCTCGCCACCGGCCATCGACCCCAGCGCCGCCCACGTCTGCAAAGCAATGCCGTTGACGACGAACCGGATGCTGCCGTCCGACATCGCGGCGTTGACGCCGCCGCTGTGGCGACTGCGAGCCGCCGCCCGCTGCGGGTTGCCCAGAGCGATCGGCATCAGCGGGTCGTTGTCGTTCTGGAAATAACTACTGCTGCTGATCAGGTCCGGGGCCGACGAGTTCGGCCCGGTGACCGTGTGGAACCGGAACACGCCGTCGTCGTTGTGGATGTCCCCGCGCCAGTCCACGTCGCCGGGGGCCTTGGCGATCAGCGTCTCGGACATGAGCAGCGTGTTCGAGGTACCGTCGGCGATGCTCGTCAGCTTGACCACGCCGGGCGTCGAGCGCACGCCGCGCTCGTGGAAGAACGGGCCGAAGTTCGCGGGCGCGGCCGTGCCGATCGGCGGCGTGCGGGTGTCGTCGTACAGGGCGTTGCCCCAGTTGACGACGTAGTTGCCGCGGATGCGCTGGTACTGGCCGACGTTCTGCTCGATCGTGCCGTTGTCGGTCGGGCAGTAGTACAGCGGCACCTTCTGGCCGCACAGGCCGTTGAGCGTGTAAGCGATGGTGCCGGGCGGCAGGTAGAAGTGTTCGTTGAGGTTGTTCCGCCCGGCCAGGGCCGACTGCTCGACGTAGGCCCAGACGTGCATGACCCACGTCTGCCGCTTCAGCGCCCCGTCCGACGACCCCTTGGGGAACTTGCCGAGCGCGTCGTGGTAGTTGTGCATGGCCAACGCCCACTGCTTGAGGTTGTTGGAACACTTGGCCCGTGCCGCGGCCTCGCGCACCTTCTGCACGGCTGGCAGCAGCAGGCCGATCAGTACGGCGATGATGGCGATGACGACGAGCAGCTCGATCAGCGTGAACGCCGACCGGCGCGAGCGCGGGAGAGAGGTGGCCACGGTCCCCTCCGGAGTCAGGTGGGTCCAAACGTGCCGAACGCGAGTCTTCGGGGGCAGACTATCCGAGTGACGGGCCGGCGACAATGAAAAAATCGCGGAGCCGGACCGGGTGCGGGATCGGATTGTGGTGGGGGCCGTGCTTGCGGGCTTGGACGGGCGGCCGCCGTTGCGGTTACAGGTCGTTGGGGTCCGGAGCGTCACCGCCGCCGGACGTGTACAGCGCGACGAACGTTTTCGAGGCGATGTTCTGGCGGAAGAAGCGCACGCTGCCGTCCCCGGACAGGAAGTTCGCGCCGCCCTGGTGGAAGCTGTAGATCTCGTTGCCGTTGTTGCAGTTGATGACCTCGCGCGTCCGGCAGACGTACTGCACGGTGATCTTGTTCTCGGGGTCGGCCCAGTTGGCGTGGTCGGCGGGGAAGCCGGTTTGGGTCGCGCCCTCTGCGAAGCCGACCCAGCTCACCGGCCGGGCCGCGTCCTCGAAGACCATCCACGTGTTCGATAGGCCGTCGGGGATGTCGGTCGCGCGCAGGGCCAACTTGGGGTCGCTGGCGTTGAGCAGCGGCCCGGTGGGCTTCTTCCAAAACCCGCGCGTCTTGTACGTCGGGTGCGACCCCGGACCGAGGAGGGCCGACCAGGCCGACGAGCTGATGTCGTCGGAGACGGGGTAATCCGTGACGTACTCGCGCTGGCCGATGCGCGGGCCGGACGTGTAGGACCGCACGCTGGGCACCGACGGACACAGCAGGTTCGGAATGTCGTTGCGGTTGCAGGCCCGATTGGTGTTGCCGGCCGCGTTGGGTGTCGTCGAGTCCCACGGCTTGGTGAAGTCGAACTGGGTCGCCAGGGCGTTCTGCTCCAGGTACGCCAACAAGTAGGGAACGTAGTTATACCGGGACGAGAGGGCTGGCGGGAACCGGGTGTTGGCGTCGTGGTAGTTGTGGAACGCCAGGCCGATCTGCTTGAAGTTATTGAAGCACGAGGTGCGGGCGGCGGCCTCGCGCACCTTCTGCACGGCCGGCAGCAAGAGGCCGATCAGCACCGCGATGATGGCGATCACGACGAGTAACTCGATCAGCGTGAACGCCGTGCGGCGGCGCAAGGAGAGCATCGTCGGGAGCCTCTCGGGCGGTGGCCGGACTGTGAATGTGGATTCCGAGTCGGCGTCTAGCCTACCCGGACCTTCGCCCCGCGCCAACCGGATTTGCTCACGGAGGCCTCATTTTTCCGCCGACCGGACTCCGGCGGGGACGAAGCGGGCCGGGCACGTCGTCAGCCACCCGGCGTGTCGAGCAGCGCTTGCAGCCGCGCCGCGAGTTCCGGCGGCAGCCGCGGCAGCCAACTGGCGTCGACCAATCCGACATCCAGGAGGTCGCGCAAGTGAGTTTTGTCTTTATCTCGGTACGAGTTGAGCTTCATGCGCACGAGCGGTTCGAGCGACAAGACGCGACCGGCCTCCGATGGTTCCGATTCCGTCACGTCCGGGGCCGGCACAAGGTCGATCGGGCGGACGCGCTCGAGGGCGAAGATGACGTGGACGGCGTCGCGGGCTTTCGCCCCTGGACCGTCGAGGAACATGTCGATGCCGGACGAGTGCCGGTAGACGAAGCCGGCCGCCTCCAGCGCCGTCGTCGCGGCCGGCAAGTCGTCCCGCCGCAACAGGATGTCCACGTCGCGCGTGTTGCGTACGGCCGCCTCATCGACCTTCGACACGGCAGCGGCCACGGCATTGCCACCGATGACGGCGTACGGCACCCCGGCCGCCTCCAGGGCCGTCGTCGCCCGCATCTGACGGTCGCGCACCTTTTCCACGGCTCGGATCATTCTCTCCCACGACACCTCGCCTAGCGGTACCGCGCGCATGGCAGTAGTGTATCCTGGCGGATACAGTACCGCCATGCGTCCGCGCGCCGTCGATTACTTCCGCGACTTGCAAGACCGCATCGCGGCCGGCCTCGAAGCACTCGACGGCGACGGCCGCTTCCGCGAGGACGCGTGGGAGCGTCCCGGCGGTGGCGGCGGGCGGGCCCGCGTCCTGACCGGCGGGGCGCTCTTCGAGAAGGCCGGGGTCAACTTCTCCGAAGTCTTCGGCGAACTGTCCGAGGAGTTTGCCCGGTCGCTGCCCGGCGACGGCCGTTCCTTCGCCGCTTGTGGCGTCTCGCTGGTCCTGCACCCGCTCAATCCGCACGTCCCCACGGTCCACGCGAACTTCCGCTACCTGGAACACGGCGCGAAGTCGTGGTTCGGCGGCGGGGCCGACCTGACGCCGTACTATCCGATGCGCGAGGACGTCGTCCACTTCCACCGTACCTGGAAGGCGGTCTGCGACCGGCACCCGGCCGTCGCCGACTACCGCTCGATGAAGGAGGAGTGCGACCGCTACTTCTTCCTGCCGCACCGCAACGAGGCGCGCGGCGTCGGCGGCATCTTTTTCGATAACCTGGGCGGCGACCTCGAAGCGGTGTTCGCGTTCGTCCGCGACGCCGGCGATGCCTTCCTGACCGCCTACGGCCCCATCGCCGAGCGCCGCCGTGCGACGCCGTGGACGGAGGCGCAGCGGACGTTCCAGCAGGTCCGCCGGGGCCGCTACGTCGAGTTCAACCTGCTGTACGACCGGGGGACCGTCTTCGGACTGAAGACGAACGGGCGGACGGAGTCGATCCTGATGTCGCTGCCGCCGGCGGTGCGCTGGGAGTACGATTACCGTCCGGATCCGGGCAGCCCGGAGGCGGAGCTGACGGAGGTGTACTTGAAGCCGCGGGACTGGTTGGCCAGCGAGCCGGGAGCGTCAGCGACCGGAGTCTGAAATCGCTCCGGTCGCTCACGTTCTCGGCTCGCCCGGCAGGTTACTTGCGATGGCGGATGCGCGCCCGCATGCGCCGCTTCTTGCGCCCGACCTTCCGCCGACCTTTGCCACCGCGCTTCGCCATGCCTTGCTCCTGCACCGGGACCGATTTTTCGGAACCGCTGTTGTACGCGGACGAGGCCGCTGCGACCAGGGGAGCGGCGCACGGCGGGGTCACTCGCCGTTGCGGCGGGTGGGTGGGTTCAACGGGACCAGTTCGCCGGCGTGCCAGCCATCGCGAACTCGCCCGGCCACGGCCGCTGCCCACGCGGCGACCCGTTCGCTCACCGTCCGTGCCCATGCCACTGCCCGACGCCGGAGGAACCAGACGAGCAGCCCCAGGGCCGCCAGCGCGATTGCCATCTCGACCCAGTGCCGGCCGGTTGCGGGCGATGCCTCGGCGTCCGGTTTGGCGGACGACGGCGAGGCCGGCACCTCGAACCGTCGTTCCGGCAGCGTCGCCCGGCGCAGGGTCTTCGTCGCCGGGTTCCACCACGTCAACGTCCGCTCCGGCACGACGACCGCCCCCGGCCGCTCGCAGACGTAGGCGATCGTTTCGGTGCGCTCGCCGGTCAGGTCGCCGCGGTCGGAATGGTCGTTGACCTCGGCCGGCTTCGGGTACGCTGCCAGTCCCTCGACATCCGCGAGCCGCAAGGGCGGCAGCACCAGGCCCGGCACGTCCTTGGCGCGAACGGTGACGCGGCGGGTGAAGGCATCACCGACCTTGGCCGTCGCGCCCGGCTCCGGCGTCCACGTCTCGGTCAGCGTCAGTTCGGGCGTCGTGACGACCGTGGCCAACCCCTCGGCCCCCGGCGGCAGTTTGGCGGTGAACTCGACGGGGTCGGTGCGGCCGCGGATCGGCGTCGGCGGAGCCGCGCCGACGCCGGCCGCCGCGAAGCGCACCTCGAACGCCGGGATGCGCACCGCACCCGCTCGCAACGGGTAGATGGCGACTTCGTGCCGCTGAGTCGTGTAAGTTGCGTCGCCGACAGTCTGCGAACCGACGATCGGGGATTCGGTCGACCGCACCAGCACGACGCCGGGCACAGTCGGCAAGTCGAACGCGGCCGCCTCGGCGAAGTAGGTCGGCACCCACAACTCGACGACGAGCGTTTGCCGCTGGCCGACCCATGCATCGCCGGTCGGCTGCAAGCTGGCCCGTACCGGCTTCGGATCGGCACCGAGGGCGACGAGGAGGAACAGCGTCGTCACGGCGTTGGCCCTTTCGCACGGTCCTGAAGCTGGA
>CAZNSL010000287.1:0-7127 GCA_964574975.1 uncultured Alcaligenaceae bacterium
TGCCGCCCAGGCGCGGCAGTGGGAGCCCTCGCAACTGGTCGGCGGGGTGCGCGGCGACCTCGACTGGATCGTGATGAAGGCGCTGGAGAAGGACCGCGCGCGCCGGTACGAATCGGCGAGCGCGCTGGCCGCGGACGTGGAGCGCTACCTGGCCGGCGAGGCCGTGGAGGCGCGTCCGCCGTCGGCGGCGTACCGGCTGCGGAAGTTCGCCGGGCGGAACAAGGCGTCGCTGGCGGCGGCGAGCATGGTCGCGGCAACACTCGTGGCGGCGACGGCGGTGAGTACGTGGCAAGCGGTGACGGCACGGGAGGCCCAGCGGCAGGCCGAGGCAGCCGAGCAGCGAGCGGCCACAGAGGCGACCATCGCACAGGCGGTGAATGTGTTTTTGCAAGACGACCTACTTCGACAAGTACACAGCGTACCGCAATTTCGCGACGACTTCGGTGGTCGCTCAAACCTCACGGTGAAAGAAGCCCTGGACAGGGCCGCCACCAAAGCTGGCGAGCGGTTTCGGGATCAACCGCTCGTGGAAGCGGCGATCCGAACGGCGATTGGTGAGGCCTACGCCAGCCTCGGCGAGAATTCCCCGGCAGTCCCTCACCTGGAACGAGCCGTCGAACTGCGCAAGCACAGCTTGGGTTCGGACCACTCGGAGACCATGATCTGCTCGCGAAGCCTTGCGTTCGTGTACGAATGGGTCGGACGGTATGACGACGCGATTGCTCTGCATAAGCGATTGGTTGAGGACCGGGCGTCGAAGCTGGGCACCGACCATCCGGAGACACTGGCCATGTTGGGCAGTCTCGCCATCGCCTTTCGGAAGTCCGGGCAATGGGACGTGAGCGTCCCACTGTTGGAGCAGTCGGTGCAGAAGAGCCAAGTCATGAGTGGCCCGATACATCCAGGTACGCTCGGCTTGAAGCACCTCCTTGCGATGAATTACGAAGACGTGGGCCGTTTCCGCGAGGCCATCGGACTAATGGAAGATGTCCTGAAGGTACACGAATCGACGGTTGGACTCGACGATGGGGGAACGCTGTACGTCATGCAGACACTTGCCCGGGCGTATCAGCGGGTCGGAAAGCTCGATCGGGCGGACCAGGTCCTACGTCAGGTTCTGATGCGCAGAAGGATGCGTATCGACTCCCTGGGCCAAATCCGCACCGCCCATGTACTGGACCTCTTGGGCCTGAATCTCTTGCTGCAACAGCAGTACGAAGCGGCGGAGCAAGTCGTCCGTGAGGCACTGTCGATCTACGAACGCGAGCGACCGGAACACTGGATGTGCTGTCATCTCAAGAGTGTGTTGGGCAGTGTCCTCCTCGGACAACAACGATATGAAGCAGCCGAACCACTTTTGTTAAAGGGCTACGAGGGCCTGAAGCAGCAGGAGGTTATCATCATCGCACCCTATCGATACCGATTGTCTGAGGCGGCCCGCCGTATCGTTAGCTTTTACGATGCAACCAGCCAGCCCGAAAAGGCCAGGGAATGGAAGGCCAAGTTGCCGCCCGATGTAACGCCCGCATCTCCGAGTTGATCGACGAAAATCTGCATCCTTTGACCTGACTTCCGGCCATCAAGCACCGGAAGTAGAGCACCCGTGCGGTGGCTTGCCCGCCCGGAGCCGGGGACGCTGTTGCCCTGCAAGCCGATAAACCGAAGGAACCAACGACCATGAAGTCTCAACGCAATCGCAGCCGCAAGGTGACCGCCACAAGTAACGCCCTCCGGGGCCGGCTGGAGGCACTCGAAGATCGCTGGGTGCCAGCCACGATCGGCATCGCCGACGCCACGGCGATCGAGGGCAGTACTGCGATCCGATTCATAGACGACTTCGTCTCTGCGGGTAATGGCGGCTTGGACGACGCGCGGGGCAATGTGTTTGGCCCGGATGGAAACCTCTACGTCACCAGCCGCGTCACAGATCAGGTCTTGCGATACGACGGCGCGACCGGCGCGTTTCTGGATGTCTTCGTTGCGAGCGGCGTCGGCGGATTGGACTCCCCCTGGCCGATCGTCTTTGGGCCAGACGGTCATCTCTACGTTGCCGGGAACACTTCTCATAACGTGGTCCGATACCACGGGGCGACCGGCGAACTCATGGACGTATTTGTCGCTCCAGGTGCCGGCGGACTCCAGTTCCCGAAAGGCATGACCTTTGGCCCGGACGGCAATCTGTACGTCAGCAGCGCGGATAACAGTGCGACGAGTACAGTGCCCGACCAGGTCCTGCGTTTTGACGGGACGACGGGGGCATTCTTGGACGTGTTCGTTGCCAACGGCAGCGGCGGACTCGACAATCCCAACGGCCTGATGTTTGGACCCGATGGCAATCTCTACGTCGCAAATACGCGCGGCGACGCCGTGAACCGTTACAACGGTTCGACCGGGGCATTCATCGACGCCTTCGTCGCATCCGGCAGTGGTGGTCTCGATGCCCCGAATTTCCTCGTCTTCCGTCCCGACGGACTCCTCTATGTTTCCAGCCAGTTCACTCACGAGGTGCTGCGCTACAGTGCGACCACCGGAGCGTTCGTCGACCGGCTGTTTCCAGCGGGAGCAGGAGGTCTAGATCAGCCGTTTGGGCTTTCCTTCGATCCAATCGGCAATCTGTATCTGAGCAGTTCACTGACATCCCAGGTCCTCCGCTATGGTACGTCCTCACAAGCTGCGTTTACAGTCTCACTCGATGCTCCGTCCACGACACCAGTGACCGTCCAATACGGCACTGCGGACGGCACGGCACTCGCGGGCAGCGATTTCATCTCCGCCAACGGCACAGTTACATTCTCGCCCGGCCAGACGACCAGCACCATCCTCATCCGCACGCTCGACGACACCCTGAGCGAACCGGCGGAGACGTTCATCGTCAACCTGTCCAACCCGGTCGGCGCGACGATCGTCGATGGCCAAGCCAGCGGCAACATTACCGACGACGACGCCACCAAGTTTTACGTCGTCAACGACGCCGCCACCGATCGGACCTACCGCTACGGTGCCCCCGGCAACGCCCAGAGCGTCAGCACTCTCGGCAGCGGAAACACCGCTCCGCGCGGCGCAGCCAGCAACGCGGGCGGCACCCGCGTGTGGGTCGTGGATGCCAACAAAAAAGTGTACGTCTACGACGCCGCTGGTGCGTTGCTTGGCTCCTGGACAGCCGGCAGCGTGGCATCCAATGCCCAGATTGAAGGCATCGCCACCAACGGCACCGACATTTGGCTCGTAGACGCAAAGAAGGACAAGGTCTTCAAGTACGCCGGTGCCGCCAGCCGGCTCTCCGGTAGCCAGAATGCGGCCAGCAGTTTCGCCCTGTCCACGACGTTCCTGGGCCTCGCCGGCAATACCAATCCCAAGGGCATCGTGACCGATGGTGTTTCCCTCTGGGTCGTCGACGACGGCAGCACCGACCAAGTCTACAAATATTCGCTGTCCGGTTCGTCGCTGGGCCACTGGGCCATCGACTCTGCCAACGCCAGCCCGACGGGTCTGACGATTAACCCGGCCAATGTGAGCGACATCTGGATCGTCGATAGCGGCACGGACAAGGTTTACCAGTACACGGCCGCAGCAGGTCGCACGTCGGGCAGCCAGAGCGCGGCTACGACGTTCGCCCTCGCTGCGGGCAACGCCAACCCGCAGGACATCGCCGACCCACCGGCCATTAGCATCAGCGACGCGACGACGGTCGAAGGCGATCGAACCGCCCACTACCGGGGTGCCTTCGTCGAAGGCAATCCTGGCGGGCACTTCAATCCGTTAACCTTTGGCCCAGACGGCCTGATCTACACGGCAGTGGGCACCGGCGACGGGTACAACTCGATCCGCCGGTACGATGCCGCGACCGGTGCGTTCATCGACACGTTCGTGCCGGCCGGTCGCATCAACGGCGTCCGCGACATCTTGTTCCGCGAAGGCTTCATGTACGTCGCCAGTGCCTACACGCAAGAGGTGCTGCGCTTCAATGCCGGCACCGGCGCATTCGTGGACGCGTTCGTTTCGGTCGGCAGCGGCGGCATCGAGCATCCGGACGGAATGGCGTTTGGCCCGGACGCGAACAGCGACGGTGTGCCGGAGTTGTACGTCACCGGCTGGCTAAGCCACAGCGTCGTCCGCTACGACGGGACCACCGGACAGCCCTTGGGCACGTTCGTCGCGCCCGGCTCCGGCGGGCTGAGTTATCCGTTCGCTCTCGCCTTCGGCCCCGACGGCCTTTACGTCACTAGCGCCGGAACCAACCAAGTCTTGAGGTACGACGCCCTGACCGGAGCCTACCTTGGCGTGGCGGCGTCCGGCGGGTTGGACTATCCCCGAGGGCTAACCATCGGCCCCGACGGCCTGCTGTACGTCACCAGCGGGAATACGGATCGCATTCTTCGGTTCACCACGGCCGGAGTCTACGTGGACGACTTCGTGCCGGAAGGCGCGGGCGGAATGGACAACCCACGGACGCCGCGGTTCGGCCCCGACGGCGACCTGTATGTGACGGCGACGGGCAACGCCGGCATCCTCCGGTTCGGCAACCGGAGCGAAGCCGTCTTTACGGTCAGCCTGACGAGCGTCAGCACCCTACCTGTAACCGTGAGTTACACCACCGCCAACGGCACGGCCCTCGCGGGCAGCGATTACACGGCGGCAGGTGGTACCATAACCTTCGCCCCCGGCCAGACGACTCGCACCATCCTCGTCCCCACGCTCGACGACGCCTTATCCGAAGGGTCAGAAACGTTTGTCATCAACCTGTCCAACCCGACCGGCGCGACGATTGCCGATGGCCAGGGTGCCGGCACCATCGCCGACAACGAGCCGTTCCTACCGCGCGTGGGGTCTGTTACCGTCAACGACGGCGTCGGGGCACAGCGATCGCGAGTCGCGTCAATTACGGTGACGTTCAACGACACGGTGACCTTCGCCGAGCCGGTGGCCGACGCCTTTGCGCTATCGCGCATCGGCGGTGCCGCCATCGGCAGCTTCACCGCGACGGCGGCGGTGGTCAACGGCGTCACCGTCGTGACGCTCTCCGGCTTCACCGGCACCGAGACGCAGTTCGGCTCGTTGGCCGACGGCCGCTACGCGCTGACGGTCCGGGCGAGCCAGGTTCCCGGGCTGGACGGCAACGGCGACGGCGTGAGCGGCGACGACTACACCCTCGACGGCACCGCGGCCAACGGCCTGTACCGCCTCTACGGCGACGCGACTGGCGACGGCGTCGTCAACGCCGCCGACTTCGCCCCGTTCCGCGGCGCGTTCGGCTCGGCCGTGGGCCAGTCGGCGTACGTCGAATGGCTGGACCTGGACGGCGACGGCTTCATCAACGCCTTCGACTTCGCCCAGTTCCGCAGCCGCTTCGGCGCAAGCGTGCCGTAGGGGCATGGGCACCACAATCCGTGTTCGTGGCCGTCGGTCACGGGCCGGGGAAGAGGATGGTGAAGCCTTCCTGAGTGAAGTGGTGGTCGTTGGTTAGCACCTCGACGATGCCGAGGTCGCGCATTGCGCTCATGGAGCGGCAATCGGTCTGGCTGTACCCCTTGTCGGGCCGGGCTTTGAAGAGGTCCAATCCCGCGTCGAACTCGGCGCGGGTCTGGGGTAGCACATCGACATCCGGGTCGCTTCGCAGATTGTCGACCAAGTCGGCCACCTTTGTGCGCCAGTATTGGCCACCGGTCGCGAACCAGTTGGCGACCTCGATCAGCACCTCGTCCGTCGTCACCAAACGGGCTGTGTTCGCGCGGCTGAACGCCACGACGCGCGCGTGAAAGGCGTCGCGCGGGAAAAGGAGCGCGACCCAGTAGAACGCATCGGCGAAGACGGCCGGCGCTGGCATGGTCGTCACCCCGCCCGCTTCGGATGGCCGTACAGGTAGTGGTCGAGTTGCGCGGCTCCGTCGGTCGGCAGCTTGTCGAGTTCCTCTGCCGGGGCGTCTGCGGTCAGGGCGACGATCCGCTCCCAGAGGGGTCGCCGTGGTCGCTGGAGGACGATCCGCCCGTCGGCCACTTCGGCGACCAGCTCGGTGCCCGGCTCGACGCCGGCGGCCCGGCACAACTCGACCGGTAAGGTCACCGTGCCGGCGGCGTCGGACGTTATGGTTGTGGACACGGCTGTTCCTCGTTGGTGTTGCGCGACGTGGCCATTCTACCCCGCGCCGCCGCGGCGGCACAAGGGGCCAGCTAAACGGGCTACCTGGAGTTCCTCGAACTGGACGGCGACGGCATCATCAACGCCTTCGACGTCGCCCCGTTCCGCACCCGCTTCGGGTCGAGCGTGCCGTAGAGTCTCGCTTGCGAAGGGTGCTGAAGAGCTATTTGAATTGCTCGAGGTGGACGAGGTTTCCGATCATCTCAACGGCCGAGAAGTGATTGAGTAGGCGGAGCATGCGCTGGAGTAATGGGCCGTATTGACGGCGGCCCATCTGCTGGGATACGACGATGCCCGCGTGGGACCGGCCGGTGGACTGCCATTGTTCGTGCAGGGGGGCGAAATCGCGGATGTTGTAGGTCAGGATGGCCCGCCCTTCCCCGGTGGCGAAGGCCAGTTGGTCTTCGTCAGAGGCCGTGTCCATCGCGGCCTCTTCCGTCGTCCGGATGTCGTAGCCCCGGGCGCGCAGGTCGACGGCCAGGCGGGCCATAATGTGGCGGTCGAAGTAAAGCCGCAGAAAGAGCGTCTCAGGAGGAGGTAAATCGGGCATGGGCTTGTTCTTCCTGAGCGATGAGGGCCTCGATTTCCTCGCGATGGTCGAAGAAGTAACTCAGCGCATGAAAGACCTGACCTTCGGTCAGTCCCAGGTCCTCGGCGATGTCGGAAACCGGCTCGCCGCGCCGGTGCAGGGTCGCCACGTGGCGAACCGTGACGCGCAAGCCGTCGATCAACGGCTCGCCGCCACAAACGCCGTCCTGCCGGACGATGTGGGGATGGTCCGTCGGCACGATGTTCGTCATCCGGATTCCTCTCGCGAAAGGGCCGTGAGGCGTGTGTACTGTACCATCCCCCTAGCGACAGCACTAGTCCGCGGAAACCCACTCGATTGGACGCAGGTTTGTAACCGATTCGGCTCGAGCGTCCCATGAGCCGAGGAATTAGCCACAGATGAACACAGATAAACACAGATGAATTCAAGATCAATCTCTTGT
>CAZNSL010000288.1:0-7121 GCA_964574975.1 uncultured Alcaligenaceae bacterium
AACCCATCGCGGCACTCGTGAAGGACCTGAAGCAGCGCGGCTTGCTCGACACGACGCTCGTCCACTGGGGCGGCGAGATCGGCCGGCTGCCGGTGTGCGAGGGCGAGCTGAACGCCAAGGCCGGCCGCGACCACAACGGCCAGGGGTTCACCTGCTGGCTGGCCGGCGGCGGCATCAAGGGTGGCGTGACCTACGGCGCGACCGACGAGTTCGGCCACAAGGCGACCGAGAACGTCGTGACGCCGAATGACTTCCAGGCGACGGTCCTGCACCTCCTGGGCCTGGACCACACGAAGCTCGTCTACCACCACGGCGGCCGGGCGCAGCGGCTGACCAACGGCCACCCGGCCCGCGTGGTGACGGAGATTCTCGCCTGAGTAACGGCTCGTCGGCCCAACCGGTGTCCGGCACATTTCGTCCGCCGACACTTTTTCCCTAATGCAACACGGCGCGGTGCGAACTGCGGTACGCAGTTTTCCATTCCTTACAACTGCGTCGCGCCGCAGCAGACGACCCTATGACCTGAACCGAGGGGCGTGCGCATGCACAACGTCGAACTGCTCTTGACCCTGACGGGCGCTCTGGCGGCGGCTCTGGTCCTCGGCTACGCGACGCATTGGCTGAGGTTGTCGCCAATCGTCGGCTATCTGCTGGCCGGCATCGCGCTGGGGCAGAAGACGCCCGGCTTCGTGGCCAACCGCGACCTAGCCGTCCAACTCGCCGATCTCGGCGTCATTCTCCTGATGTTCGGCGTCGGGCTGCACTTCCACTTCAAAGAACTGTTGGCCGTGCGCCGCGTCGCCGTGCCGGGAGCGATCGCCCAGAGCTTGGCCGCGACGGCCCAGGGCTGTGCCCTCGCCTTGTGGGCAGGCTGGGGGTGGTCGGCCGGACTCGTGTTCGGGCTGGCGATCTCCGTGGCCAGCACGGTCGTCCTGCTCCGAGTCCTCTCCGATAATAACGACCTGCACACACCGACTGGGCACATCGCCGTCGGCTGGCTCGTCGTCGAGGATATGATCACCGTCTTCGTCCTCGTGCTGCTGCCGGACATTTTCCGCGCCGAGTCGACGGGGCCGCTCGCGGTCGTCCTGGCCATCGCGTGGTCGGTCGTGAAGATCGGCCTGCTGGTAGCTTTCGTCACGCTTGCCGGTGGTCGGCTGATCCCCGCGCTCTTGGCGCGGATGGCGCGGACGCACTCGCGGGAGTTGTTCACGCTCACCGTGCTGGTCGTGGCCCTGGGCATCGCCGTCGGGGCGTCTATGCTGTTCGGCGTATCGATGGCCCTGGGGGCGTTCCTGGCCGGCATGGTCGTCGGCCGGTCGGAGTTCAGTTCGCGGGCGGCCTCCGAAGCTCTGCCGATGCGCGATGCCTTCGCCGTCATCTTTTTCGTTTCGGTTGGCATGCTGTTCGACCCCAACTACCTCGTGCAGGAACCGAAACTGGTGGCCGCGACGCTCGGCATCATCCTTTTGGGCAAGCCGCTCGCCGCTTTGACGATCGTCCTCTTCCTGCGCTACCCGCTGCGCGTCGGGCTGGCCATCGCCGTGGCCCTCGCTCAGATTGGCGAGTTCTCCTTCATCCTGGCGGCACTGGGTCGGAAGCTGAATATCTTGCCCGACTCGGCCGGCAACGCTATCGTCGCGGCCGCCATTGCTTCGATCAGCATCAACCCGCTCCTGTACCGGCTGACCGACATCCTGGAACGCCGGGCCAAAAGCTACCCGCGGCTGTGGCGCTGGCTCGATACCCGCTTGCGGTCCCAGCCGGCCGGGCATCTCGCGCACGAGATACCGCCGGACGTCGATCCGCACGGTCGGGCCGTCGTCGTCGGCTACGGCCCGGTCGGGCGCACCGTGGTGCGGCTGTTGCAGGAGAACGGTATCGAACCGACCATCGTCGAGTTGAACCTGGACACGGTCCATCGGCTGCGCGAAGACGGGTTTCAAGCCGTGTACGGCGACGCCACCCACGCGGAAACGGCGCGCGAGGCGGGCATGGACCGCGCGGCCGCTCTGATCCTCAGTTCGTCGGCTCTGCACAACACCAATGAGGCAATCCGTGTGGCCCGCGAGGCGAATCCCGACATCCGTGTGCTGGCGAGGGCGAGCTACCTGCGGGAGATTCCGGCCCTGCGCCGGGCCGGAGCCGATGCCGTGTTCACCGGCGAGGGCGAGGTAGCACTGACGATGACGGAGTTCCTCCTGCGCGGGCTAGGCGCGAGCGGCGAGCAGATCGAACGGCAGCGCGACCGCATCCGCGAGGAGCTGTTCGGCGACCTGTTCGCACTGGAGGTACTGCTGCCGCCACTCGCCAAGAGCGAAGCCACTGACGGCACACCCGCCGGACAGGTCTCGGCACCAGGCGAACGGTCGGCTCCCAAGTAGGTCCCGCCTGCCGGGCGGGACCGGCCAACGCGTTGCACCGGGTCGCGGACGACCCGGGGGCGACGCGTCATCGACATCCGACGAATGCGCCGCCGGCGAACCAGCGGTCGAAGGCCAGGAACTCGAACATCTGCTGTTGCGTCCGCCCGTCGATCACCCGCACCAGCGCCGGCGCGCCCGGCCCCGGCACCGTCACGATGTCCGGCACGCGGTCGCCGTTCACGTCGCAGCAGGCCACTCGCACGCCGCCACGGAAGGTCTTGTCGAAGGGGAAGAACTCGGACTGCAACCCGCGGGTCGCGTCCCAGACGCGGACGTGTGGCCCGCCACCCTCGCCGGCCCCGGTGACGATCGCCACACGCCGGTCGCCCGTCAGATGGGCCGTCGAGACGTACGCGCCACCGAGGAACGTCAACTCGTAAGCATCGAACTGCGACAGCACGTTCGACGGGCTACGGCCATCGAAGGCGCGGATCAGTGCCGCCCGGCCGGGACCGGCGGCGGTCACGATGTCGGCGACTCCGTCGCCGTTCACGTCGCCGGTCGCCACGCGCACGCCGCCGCGGAAGCCGCGCTCGTACGCGCCGAACTCCACGAGCTGCCGGCCGGTCGCTCCTTCGAAGACGCGCACCACCGGTGCGCCCCCCTCCCCGACGCCGCATACGATCTCCGCCCGGCCGCTGTGGGTGATGTCGGCCGTGGCCACGTACACGCCGTTCAGCACACCGGGGTCGAAAGCGTAGAACTCGGTCAACAGCGAGTAATCGCGGCCGTTGAACACGCGGACGACCGGCACGCCGCCGGGGCCGGGAGCCGTGATGACATCGCGGATGCCGTCGCCGTCCACATCGCCCAGCGCGAGACGGACGCCGCCGCGGAAGTCGGGGTCGTAGGCCAAGAAGTCGTGGAAGTCCTCGGCCCGGCCGGACTGGAAGACGCGGACGTGCGGCCCACCGCCGGCATCGGCTCCGACGGCGAACAGCGCCCGGCCGCGCGGCCCCGGCGGCTGCGGCCCCGGCCCCGGCAGAGGCAACGGCTGCGGTACCGGCGGCGACCACGCCCGGCCGACGATCCGGCCGAGTTGCGTCATCAGCCCGTTGACGTACGTCGCCTGCGTGCGCACCTGGAACGACTCGCCGAGCGGGCTGCCCGGGGCGAAGAAGACGAGGACTGCCTCCCAACGTTGCAACAGCGGCCCGTACTCGGCGAGGAGCCGCGATAGGTCGGCCCCCGACTCGGCCACGCGGCGCAACTGGTCGGCGGCACGGGTAAAGCCCCTCAACTCGCGCTCGAACTGCGCCTGGATCGAGTTGTAGTTCGGGGCCGCCGTGGCGAGGCGCAACAGCATCGTGGCCTGGTCGTCGAGCGCCCGGCAGAGCCGGACGACGCGCGGGGCGGGCGGGCCAACATCGTCGCCGCCGCCGGCGTAGACCGCGCCAGCGAGCTGGCGGCCTGCGAACTCGATGCGGGCGGCCGCCTGGTAGAGCCGTGCGCCCGGCAAGCTACCGGCGAGTCGGCGGCAGGCGGCGACGCACTCGTCGCCGGCACGGTCGAGCTTCTTGTACTCGCGCACGACCCGGCCGCGGTCGGGGTTGCCCTTGAGCATGCGGACGTAGCGGAGCGTGTCCTGGTAGTAGTCCTCGGTGCTGCGGGCGAGGTCGCGCATCGGGCCGCGCGGGTCGCTAGCGGTGAGGATTCGCAACTGTTCGACGGCGGTGAAGAGCTGGTTGGCCTGGAGGCTGACGTTGGTGAGGTACGGGTTGGAGCCGGGCGGCACGAACTGGGCGAGGCCAGTGCCGACAGCGGTCAGTGCGACGGCCGCGACGTATCGGAACATGGGTGCGAACTCCGCGACGAGGCTAACCATACAGACACAGAGGACACCGAGAGAGCAGAAGATGAAATAGTCTTCTGCCCTCTCGGTGTCCTCTGTGTCTGTGTGGGAATCCCGTCATCTGCGGCGGGCCGGCAGCGACATCGTCGGCGGGTCCGGCCGCGGCGACGGGAGCCAGCGCGGTGCCTTTTCGGCCGGCCGTTCCTGGAACTGCACCGGCTCCGCCGACCGGCCGCTCGGCCCCTCGTACTGCTGGTACGCCGCCCACGACAGGAAGCCCAGCAGCGAGTAGCACACGACGTTGGCGAACATCGACTTCGAGCGCAGCTTCAGCGCCGTGCCGGCGAACTGGTTGAGCTTCGGGGCCAGCCCGCGGAAGTCGACCGCGCAAATCTCGTCGAGGACCAGGTGCGATAGGAAGCCGAGCATGGTGCCTAAGGCCATGAACAGCCGCACGTCCTCCGACGGATGCTTGTAGCCGAGGTACACGATCAACCCGACGCAGATCATGGCCGGGATGCTGTGGTACATGCCGCGGTGGACCGACAGGTGCTTGAACATCGCCGACAGCCCGTAGCGGACGAGCATGTATATGGCGGCGAACGCGATGAGGGCTTCCTCCGGCGTGAAGCCGTGGTGGGCGAGGCGGCGCATCAGGCCGATCGGGACGACGAACGCGAGCAGGCCGAACAGCTCGCGCACGGGCACGCCGGAGTCGCTATCGAGGTCGGGCAAAAGCCCGCCGAGGGCGGTCAGCAGTCCGCCAACGGCCGCGACGGGCCAATCGACGCCGAACTGATAGGCAGCCACGCCGCCGTACGCGACGCCGAGGGCCGACGAAAACCTGATGTGGCCGCGCCAACTCGCCATGACCGGGTTCCTCCACGCCGGGGAGGATACCCGCGCCCGCCGGGGGAAGCAAGGTGAGCCGGTCAAGGCGTGAGCCGGAGAGCGGCGAGGAACGCCACGGGGTCGAGAATGGTCAGTGCCGGGAATCGTGCCGTGAACTCCCGGCCGTCGGTGATGTCGGGTCGCATCAGGTCGAGCAGGTCGTGATCGCGGGTGACGAGGTAGGCCGCGCCGGACGCCAGCGCCAGGTTGATGATGTGTTCGTCCTTTGGGTCGCGGGGGTACTCAAACACCTTGGGCACGTCGCCGACGACGGTCACGGACGCTTCGAGCCGCTTGAGGAACGTCGTGGTCGATTCGTCGGTGAGATTCGGCAACCGCCGTCGGACTTTCGGCCGGCCGAGGACGTCCGCGATTTCGGCCATCCCGTCGGCGGTCATCGACAGGACGACGACGCCGGCCGTAACGAGTTCGAGGCCCCGCCCGGCCGGCCCGCTGGGACTTGCGGCCGCTTGCAACAGGACAACCGTGTCGAATACGGCTGGTACGGTCATGGAGCCGGCTTCGGGACGGCGCGGCGCTCGGCCCGGACTTCGCGGACGACTTCCTCGAAGAAGTCACCGATCTCATCGTCACTCATGCCGGTCGAACGGACGGCGTCTGCGATCGGGGCTGTGAGTTCCTCGAACGTCGGACGCATCCGGCCCTCGACGACCACTGGGCCGTTCGATGACGCACCGCCGAGCTGACGCTCGACCAGTTCGCGAACGAACTCGCCAACCTCTTGGCCGCGCTCTGCGGCCTTGACCCGCAGCGTGCGCTCGGTTGGTTCGGAAAATGTGATTGTGATCGTCATGCCCGCATCATATCGCGGCCGAACTGCATTTGTCGAGGGCTCGGCCCGCTGCAACCGACCTTCGGCCCCTTGCTGAACGCGCGTACAATGACGGCATGGACAACCTCACGATTGCCCGCGAGTTGCAGGCCCGCGCTCGGGCGATGGCGGCGGCCGGGGAGAACCTGTACCGCGTCCGCGCCTACCGACGGGCGGCGGCCATCGTGACCGGCCTCGACCGTCCCGCCGCGGCGCTGGCCGCGGCCGGGCGACTGCCCGGCGTCGGCGCGTCGCTGTGCGCCACCATTGCGGAGATCGCGTCGCCGTTGCCTCTGGCGAAGGCGGGATAATTCGGCCCGCGCAGCCGATCGCGAACCTCATCTGCGTCTATCGCGGCGAACGCCTCAGAGCTTCTTCCGCGCCCCCGTGTACTTCGCTGGCTCCGGCTCGCCGACGTGTTGCAGTAAGAGCGCGATGATGTCCTCGCTGGTCTTGCCCTCGGCCTGAGCCTGGAAGTTCGTGCTGATGCGGTGCCGCAAGACCGGCTCGGCCACCTTCTTGATGTCGTCGATGGCGACGGAGAAGCGGCCATCGAGCGCCGCCATCGCCTTACCGCCCTGGATGAGGAAGATACCGGCCCGCGGCCCGGCCCCGAACGACACCATCTTCTTCACGAAGTCCGGCGAGGATGGCTCCTCCGGCCGCGTCGCCCGCACCAACCGGGCGACGAAGTCGATCACGAAGTCGCCCACGGGCACGCTTCGCACCAGCTTTTGCAGGTTGACGATGGCCTTGCCGCTCATCACCTTCGTCAGCTCGTTCAACTCGTCCTTGGACGTCATCGCATAGATGCGCTTCTCCTCGTCCATCGACGGGTAGCCGACCTTGATGTTGAACATGAAGCGGTCGAGTTGCGCCTCCGGCAGTGGATAGGTGCCTTCCTGCTCGATCGGGTTCTGCGTGGCGATCACGAAGAACGGATCGGGCAGCGCGTACGTCTCCTGGCCGACGGTGACGTTGCGCTCCTGCATCGCCTGCAACAGCGCCGCCTGCGTCTTGGGCGGGGTGCGGTTGATCTCGTCGGCCAGCAGGAGGTTGGCGAACACCGGCCCCTTGACGAAGCGGAACAGCCGCGCGCCGGTGGTGCGGTCGTCCTCGATGATGTCGGTGCCGGTGATGTCCGACGGCATCAGGTCGGGCGTAAACTGAATGCCGTTGA
>CAZNSL010000289.1:0-7084 GCA_964574975.1 uncultured Alcaligenaceae bacterium
GGCTATCGTCAGCGTGCCACAACTGGTACAGTGGATCGACGCCACGCTGCGGCAGGAGGACCGCCTCCGCCAATTGGAGCAACGGCAGCGCGGCGTGTTCGGCAAGTGACCCGCGGAGTTCGACCATGCGGAAACTGTGCTTCCTGGCCGTCGCACTCCTGGCTCTCGCGCCAGTGGGCCAGGCCGACGACCCACCACTCGCCGATCAGCAGGAACGTCAGCGGCAAATCCAGGCCGACGCCGATCGCATGGTCCGCCGCATCTCGGCCATGCTTCGCGTCATGGACTACTATCAGCTCGACAAGACCGCCGAGCGCAAGATGCTCGACGACGTGGCCGCCCAACTCGGCAACCTGAGCCGGGAACAGATGTCGGCCGTACTGACGAAGCTGGAAGCCGCCGCTACCGAACCGGACCCAGCCAAGGCTGCGAGCGAACTTATGGCGGCCTATGCCCGGCACCGTGAAGTCATCGTTGGCCTCAAGAAGATGCTCGCCGGCTACGACGCCGTGAAGACGCTCGACCAAGCGGCCGACCGGCTCGACAAGCTCAGCCGCGAAGAGGTCGAACTGGCGTTGCAATCATCGGCCATCTGGACGATGGCCAAGGACCCGGCCGAGGAGGCATTAGCCCGCGTCCGTCGGCGCGCGACTACCACGCGGACGCTCGCCCAGCGGCAAGCAGCCGAGCAGACCGACTTCCGCAAGGAGGTCAAGGCACTACGCGACCAGATGGCCGGCCTCAGACAAGCGCTCCCGGCCGACCAGAGAGGCCGGCTCGACGATGTGCTGGCGAAACTCAAGTCAACCGATCTCGTGGACCGACTCCAGCGTCCGGCCGAGTGGCTCCAAACGCACCTGACACCGCCGGACTCGGCCGCGACCTACGAGAAGGCGGTCAACGACCAGTGGGCTTACTCCGCCAACCTGCTCGAACTATCGCATGCGCTGCGCGTCCCGCGTGATCGGCTCGCCGGCCTCCGCGACGCCCGCGCCAAACTCGGCCAGTCACTCACTCAACAGGAGGCGCTTGCGGCCGAGACGGAGTCCGTCAACATCGCCCCGCTCGACGACGAGGCCAAACAGCGGATGCGCGAGGAAGAGGTGCTGCGCCGGTTCCGCGGCGACATCCGCAACCGCGGCTCCGGGTTCAACGACGACGACACGCCATCCGGTAAAGCGCGCCTCCTCGCCAACAAGCAGGGCCGGATCGAGCACGCCGTCCGCGATGGCCGGTTCGTCCTTCAGCCGCACACGGCGGCCCTCGCCGGTAAGGTTGAAACCATCGAGGAGTCGCTGCGGTCGGTGCAATCTCCGCTCCGCGAACTCGAAGGCAAGGACGCGGCCGGCACGCAGCGACAGGCCGTCGTTGCCCTGCGAACCGTCCTCATCGAACTCGATCGCATGATCCTGGAGGCCGAGAAGGAGAAGAGCGACCCGCTCGCCGCACTCCAGCGGGCCATCGACACCATCGACAAGATCATCGATGACCAGAAGCTAACCCACGAGCTGACGAAAGCCGCGACTCAGTCGGATTACAGGGACCACTTGGAGAAACTCGCCAAGCCGCAAGGCGAGCTGGCGCAAATGACCGACGCGCTGCGTCAATCGCCGCTACCCGTGAAGCCGGAGACGCAAGCGGAACTCGCCAAAGCATCGGCCGAGATGAGCGCCGCGGCGAAGGAACTCAAAGCTCGCGAAGGCAAGGCCGCCGACCCGAAGCAGGAATCAGCGGTCAAGTCGCTCGAAGCGGCGAAGCGGCAACTCGAAGAGAAGGCGTCCGAAGTCCTAAAACGTCGCGACGAACTGGCCAAGCTCGAAGAGGCCGCGAAGAAGGTCGCCGAATTGGCCGAGAAAGAAAAGGGCGTCGCCGACAACGCCAAGGCGCTCAAAGCCGACGCCAAGCCGGACGACGCCAAACCGGTGGCCGACAAGCAGGCCGCCATCGCGCCGCCGACACAGCAAGTCGCCAAGGACGTGAAGGACGCTGCCCCAGACGCGGCCAAACATCTCGACAAAGCGTCCGAGTCGATGGACGCGGCAAAAAAGGCGCTCGACAACTCGAAGCCGATGCCGAAGAATGCTGCCGAGAACGCCAACGATGCGACCAGGAAGTTACAGGACGCGCACGACGCGCTGGCCAAGGAGATCGACGCAAAGAAGGGCGAGGAACTCGCCGATCAAGCTCGGCTTCAACCGAACACGATCGATCCGAACCGTGCCGCTCAAGAGATCGCCAAGGCCCAGGAGTTGGCGCGCCAGGCCGAGAAGGAATCGAAGAAGGCCGATCCTCAGAAAGGTGCGCAAGCCGAACTGGCGAAGGTGCAGAAGGAAGTCGCTGACAAAGCGTCCGAGATGAAGCTCGATAAGGTATCCGACCAGGCCCAGCGGGCGGCGGAAGCGCTCGATCAGGGCGACCTCACCGCAGCGACGGAAGCGCAAAAGAAGGCGCTCGACAAGTTGCAGGAGGCCGCGAAGCGCGAGTCGCAGGCGAAGGAAAGTCAACCCCAGGGCAAGACCGATTCTCAGAGCAAGGGCGAACCGAAGGGTGACGGCAAGTCGCAGGGTCAACAACCGAGCAAACTTGCCGAGAAGCAACGCGCCTTGCTCGACGCGACGCAGGCACTCGCCAAATCGCAGACCGCGACGCAAGCCGCGCGGTCCGCAGTTGCCCAGGCGCAGGCCACCGCGCCTCAGGGCGTCCAGCAACAGTTGAATCAGGCGTCGAAGGATCTACAGAAGGCGTCCGAGTCGCTCGGCCAAGGTCAGCCCGGCGACGCGACGCAGGCCCAAGGCGACGCGCAAAAGGCCCTCGGGGATGCGCTCTCGGCACTGCAAGCCGCCCAGGCTGCGGCGAAGGCTCAAGGCCATGGCCAACTCAGCCCCGGGCAACAGCAGGGCCAGCAACCCGGTCAGGCGCAGCAACCGGGACAGCAGCCCGGTCAGGGCCAACCACAACCTGGCCAACAGCCCGGCAAAGGCGAGAAGCCGGGCCAGGCACGGGAACAGAACGATAGTCGAGCCACAGGCGACCGCAAGGCCGACGGCCAGACCGGCAATGGCTCGTCGATGGCGAACGGCACCAAGGGCGACGGTGCGTTCCTCCATCTGCCACCGCGACAGCGCGAGCTAATCAAGCAGGCCCTCGGCGACAAGTTGCCGCCGGAATATGCTGCGTCGATCCAGCAGTATTACGTCAACATCGCCAAGGGCAAGGCGGCGACCAAGCCAGCCCCACCCGAACCACCGAAATGACGCCGCGTCACGACCAACGGGATACTCCATGTTGCGAACTACCGTTGTGATCCTCGTAGTGTCGGCACAAATAGCGCGTGCTGCCGATGTCGTCATGGACGACACCACCAAGAAGGCGACGGCCAAGGCGCTCGAGTACGTCGCGGCGAAGCAGAATGCCGACGGCTCCTGGAGTGAAGGCCGCTATCCGCACTCGACGGCCATCACGTCGCTGGCGTTGCTCTCGTTCCTGTCGCAGGGCCACCTGCCCGGCCAAGGGTTGTACGGCCCGGAAGTGGCCAAAGGCACGCGCTTTCTCGTTTCGGCCGCGCGTTCGAGTGACGGTTACCTCGTCGGCTCGCGCGGCGGCAACATGTACTGCCACGGACTTGCTACCCTCGCGCTCGCAGAACTCTGGGGCATGACCGGTGACGCGGAGGTCAAGCCGGTCCTCGCTCGCGCGGTCGAACTGATCGTCAAGACGCAGAACCGCGAAGGTGGTTGGCGCTACGACCCGCAGCCGACCGGGGCCGACATTTCGGTGACGATCATGCAGGTGATGGCCCTTCGAGCCGCAAAGAACAGCGGCCTGCACGTCCCCGATGCAACCATGCGGAATGCGATCGGCTACATCAAGAGTTGCTACAACCCCGGCACCGGTGGCTTCGTCTACCAGCCGTACAGCTCGAAGCCTGGCTTCGCCCGCTCGGCGGCCGGCGTCTGCGTGTTGCAACTTGCCGGCGAATACGACGCCCGCGAAATCCCCAAGGCGATCTCGTACCTCAAAGAGAACTTCAACGCCCGCGAACACTACTGGTACGGCCACTACTACGCCGCCCACGCCATGCACCAGATCGGCGGCAAGGAGTGGGAAGAGTGGTACGCCCGCATGCGCGAGGCGTTCCTGCCGATGCAGTCGGCCGACGGTAGTTGGTCGCGCGCGGCGTCCGACCGCGAGGGCGTCGGCCCGGTGTACACTACTTCGATCGCCGTCATCGCCCTATCGGTGCCGGCCGGATACCTGCCGATCTTCCAGCGGTAGCACGTACAATTCGGGAATGCCGATTCGCGTCTCCAACCTGCGGTTGCCGCTCGACGAGCCGCTCGCCGCCCTGCCCGGCAGGCTCGCGGACCTTCTCGACGTGGAACCCGACCAACTGCGCTACCGCGTCCTACGCAAGAGCCTCGACACTCGCGACAAGCGCGACATCCACTTCGTCCTGAATGCTGAGGTGAGGCTGCCGGACGACGAGTTGGCCGTCGTCCGACTCGCCTCCCGCCGGCCCGGCGCAACCGTCGAGTTGTACGACGAGCCGCCGTTCGAGTTACCGGAACCGGGGCCGCGGCCGCTCGCACAGCGGCCGGTGGTCGTCGGCAGCGGGCCGGGCGGATTAGTCGCAGCCTACATTCTCGCCGAGCTCGGCTACGCCCCGCTGGTTCTGGAGCGTGGCCCGGCCGTCAACCAGCGTATCCGCGATGTGAAGGCGTTCGACGCCGGTGGGCCGTTCGAATCGCAATCGAACTATCTGTTCGGTGAGGGCGGGGCCGGCACATTCTCCGACGGCAAGCTGACCACCCGCGGCAGCGGACCGGACACGCACCGCGTCCTCGAGCTATTCGCCGAGTGTAAGGGCAAACCCTCGATCCTGTTCGAACACCGACCCCACCTCGGCTCCAACCGCCTGCCCGCCGTCGTCAAAGCGATCCGACAGCGGATCGAATCGTTGGGTGGCGAGGTGCGCTTCAACTGTCGGGTGGACGACCTCGACCTGCGCGATGGCAAGCTCGCAGGTCTTCGGACTTCCGGCGGCTATGTCGCCGCGGATGTGGCGGTACTCGCCATCGGTCACAGTGCCCGCGACACCTACGCCATGCTGGTCGAACGCGGCGTGCCGATGGAGCGAAAGCCGTTCCAGTTCGGCGTCCGCATCGAACACCCACAGGAGGTGGTCAACCGCGCGCAGTACGGCCGCGAGGAGTTGGAGGAACTGCTCGGCAACGCAGACTACTCGCTGGTGGCCAAGGGGCGCAACGACCTGTTCACGTTCTGCATGTGTGCGGGCGGCTACATCATCCCCAGCGTGTCGCAGGACGGGTACTTCTGCACCAATGGCATGAGCCTGTCGCGGCGCGATTCGTACTTCGCCAACAGCGGACTGGTCACCACCGTGCCGGTCGATGAGTTCGGCGGCGATGACGTGATGGCCGGCGTGCGCTTGCAGGAACGCTACGAACGGCTGGCGTTCGCTGTCGGTCGCGGCGAATACCGTTGTCCGGTGCAGACGGCCCGCGACTACCTGGATGGCCGCGTGTCGAAGGCCCTCCCGTCGTGCAGCTACCCGCGCGGCGTCGTGGCGACCGACCTTCGGGAACTGTTGCCGCCGCTGGTTGCGGAAGCAGTCGCTGAGGGCCTGCCGAAAATGGACCGCCGCTGGCACGGGCGCTTTCTGTCCGAGGCTTTACTCGCCGGGCCCGAGGCACGCGGCAGTTCACCGGTGCGGATCGTGCGCGACCCGGAAACGCGGGCGTCGCCGGGGATCGACGGCCTGTACCCGGTCGGCGAAGGCGCGGGGTACGCCGGTGGCATCGTCAGCGCCGCCGTGGACGGGCTGAAGTCGGCGCGAGCGGTGATCGCGGCATATGCAAGGCCGGTTTAACGCCCCATCGCAAGCGCGATGATCGAGCCAACCACGAGCATCGCCGCGATGACGGTCGTTGCAATCTTCCACGTGCTGTAGGGCCGCCGGCCGACAACCTCGCCCGTGCGGGCGTTGACCAGGATTTGATAGAGCTGTTCGTGGTAGCGGTAACTCGCCAGCCATACGGGCAGCAGGATATGCTTGAACGTGACGCCCAGGTGTTTCGTCTGGTACGAGTCAATCTGCTGGTGGTCGCCGCCGATGTCGCGGCGAATCAGGCCGACGATCACTGCATCCATTTCGACCTTTGCCGCATCGAACCCCTGCTCCAGGTTCAGTGCGTAGCGTTCGGTCTTGAAGCCGCTCAGGAAGCTTGGCTGAAATGGTTCCAACTCGTGCATGTCCCACGGCACCAATTCCACCACCATGTCCGTCGGCATGCTCTTGGAGCCGCAGATCAATACGTCGTCGAAGAAGTGCTGCACCTCGCCGGAGACCCAAGTCCAGGCCGTGTGGACGACGGTGCGCGTCTCTGTGCGCTCGTTTCCTTGTGCGTCGGTCGTGGTGTATGTCTCGGTCGTGGTGTAGTTGTCGCCGCGCTGGCCCGAGTACGGCGTGTAGGTCATCGAATCGTACGTCCAGAATGGGACGTAGATGCCGCTAAACCTTCCGAGGTCCGCTAGCTTCTTGAGAGACGATGGCGCGAACCACCGGCTCGCAACCCAATCGTCGAACGCCTTCCGTGCGGCCCGCGGCTCCACCCGGAACGGCAGTAGCGATTCGGGTGGGATCATCTCCGCGGCCAACTCGGGCGCGTTCTCGATATGCGTCGCGCAGAATGGGCACGTATCGGTGACGACCTTGTCCTCGACGAGGACGACCGCACCGCAACCAGGGCAGCGCACCTGCTGGGACCGGCCTTCGATAGTCGTCTCGACGCCGGCGTGGTGGTGCAGGTATGCCTCGAAGTCGCGTTCCTCGACCGCGCCGGGGCCGACCGGGATGACTTCGACGTGCTGGCAGTACGGGCACTTCAAGGCGCGCTGGCCTGGGTCGAAGTCGAGCTTGGCCCCGCACGCCGGGCACGGGAACTTGCGGCCCGGCGGCGGAGCCTTGGTGACGACGGGCGGCTTCGGTTCGGGGATCGGCGGCGGCTCGGGCATGGCAGTGTTAGTTGTGACGTGTTTGTAGGGTGGGACGAGCGGCCGCGAA
>CAZNSL010000290.1:0-7066 GCA_964574975.1 uncultured Alcaligenaceae bacterium
GGTCGCCCGGTCGTAGTCCGCCGCGTCCTCGGCCGTGCGCGTCACCGCGTTCGCCAGCCCCCACGCCGGCAGGTCGCCGCCCCGGCTTAGGTGCCTCACGATGCTGCACTTCGCGCTGTCGGCGAGCGTCATCCCAGTGCTGTTCGAGGTGGACGCTCGGCGAGACGTGAAGTCGATGCGGCTGACGTTATAGGGCGGCATCTCGACGCGCGCGGGGCAAGGACTGAGATTGGCTACAATTTGGCTACAAACGGCCGTTGGACGGGAGGTCATGCGAAATGCGAAGCGGCCACAAGTCGTGGACTAGTGGCCGCTTCCGTTCAGGGTGGATGAGGGGACTTGAACCCCCGACCCCCAGATCCACAATCTGGTGCTCTAACCGACTGAGCTACATCCACCGTCAGTACGCATCTTAACCCCGCGGCCGGAAAGAGCAACCCCGCCGCGAAGACCTCCGGGGCTTGTGGGTCATCGACCGTTGCCTTACCCTGACACGGTCGCACCCCACCGGGTTCAGCCATGCACTTCGCCGACCGTCTCGCCGCCGCCGTCCGCGCCAAAGCCACCGCTCTGTGCGTCGGCCTCGATCCGCGCCGCGAATCGCTGCCGGCCGACCTCGCCGCACGACATGCGAACGCGGCGGCGGCCTACGAAGAGTTCTGCCTGCGCATCCTCGATATCGTCGCGCCGTTCGTGCCGGTGGTGAAGCCGCAGAGCGCGTTCTTCGAGGCGTGCGGGCCGGCCGGGTTCGCTGCTCTCGACCGCGTCACGAAGCGCGCCCGACAACTCGGCCTCGTGACGATCCTCGACGCCAAACGCGGCGACATCGCCTCGACCGCAACCGCGTACGCCGAAGCCGCATTCGATGCCTTCGACGCCGACGCCCTGACCGTCAGCCCGTACCTCGGCCGCGACGCCATCGAGCCGTTCCTCACCCGTGCTCGCCAGGACGGCCGTGGGCTGTTCGTCCTCGTGCGGACCAGCAATCCCGGCGCGGGACTGTTCCAGGACCTCGTCACCGATGGCGAGCCTCTGTTCCGCCACGTCGCCGACGCGGTTGCGGCGTGGGGTCGGGCCAACCTTGGCGCGACCGGCCTGGGCGATGTCGGCGCGGTGGTCGGCGCGACGCACCCGGATGAGCTAAAGTATCTGCGAGCCGCTCTGCCGGACGTGTGGTTCCTGATCCCCGGCTACGGGGCGCAGGGCGGCAGCGCGGCCGACGTGCGGGCCGGCTTCCGCCCCGACGGGTTGGGGGCCGTGGTCAACAGCTCGCGCGGCGTGACTTTCCCGTTCAAGCCGGACGACCCGGCGTGGGAGGCGAAGGTCGAGGCCGCGACCCGGGCCGCGGCTGGCGAATTGGCCATCGGCACGGCGTAGGTGATTGAGAATCGAGACTTCACCACAGAGTCACAGAGGGCACAGAGAAGACAAATTCGAGATCTGAGATTTCAGATCTGTCTTCTCTGTGTTCTCTGTGACTCTGTGGTGAATGCCTTTTGCGAGAGGCACGATGGACGCACTGCTGCACGACCGCGAGTTCATGGCGAAGCTCCAGGCCGTTCCGCCGGAGGTGCCGGCCGCCTACCAGACGGCGAAGCCGTTCCCGCACGCGGTCTTCGACGACTTCTTCCCGCCGGCCGTACTCAAGGAAGTGCTGGCCCACTTCCCGCAGCCGGGGCAGGTGAAGTGGCAGACGTTCGATAACGCCAACGAGAAGAAGCTCGCCTTCCGCCAGGCCGAGTCGCTGCCGACGCCGGTGCGCGAGTTCCTCTATTTCCTCAACGCGCACCCGATGCTCCAGTGGCTCGAAACTGTCACGGGCATCCCCGCGCTGATCCCGGACCCGGCGTTCACCGGCGGCGGCTGCCATCAGATCGTGCCGGGTGGCAAGCTACAAGTCCACGTCGATTTCAACAAGCTGATGCCCGCCAACCTCGACCGCCGGCTCAACCTCCTCGTCTACCTCAACGAGGACTGGCGCGAGGAGTACGGCGGCCACTTCGAACTGTGGGACACCGAGGGCAAAACGAGCGTGACGAAGGTACTGCCGCTGTTCAATCGCTGCGTGGTGTTCTCGACGACGGAGACCTCGTACCACGGCCACCCGCACCCGCTGACCTGCCCGCCGGATCGGACGCGCAAGTCGATTGCGACGTACCTGTACACCAACGGCCGACCGGACGGCGGAGCGGCGGAGCATTCGACGGTGTTCGTCGGCGACCAGGCACCGCGGGCATCGCTGAAGGAGTGGGCGAAGTACCTGACGCCGCCGGCAGTCGTGGACGCGGCCAAGGCCGTCAAGCGGACGCTGACCGGCCAGTCGGGGTGAGGCGGGCCGATTCGTCTTTCGTTGCACGAACAATGGCACAACCCTCGTGAAACGCATTTGCGTTGCATGCAACGAATGCAACGAATCCGGCCGGCATCCACCGGCGGCAGGTCATCGGGCGCATCGGGTCAACGGCCCGGCGGTTGTCCACGGCCGATGCAGAAAATCGAAAAAATCTGCTTCAGGGAGTTGCGGCGGCTCGCGAAACGTGGTGCAATGTGTGGCCGTGCGGGTTTCCGGAGCGATCCGGCCGGCCCGCGCTGTGTGTCGTCGGTTTCCAAGCGACCCCAGGTTGGGTTGTGCGATGGGGCCGAACCACGAGCGACCCGAAAGCCCTCGCCCGGTGGAAGCCTCACCGGCGTCCGTGGATCCCTCGTCCGACTCGACCTCCCCGTACAGAACACTCTTCGAACTTTTGCGCGCGCATTCGCGCGCGAGAGCGCCTTTCGCACTCGACTCAACTCATTGTGGTAGTTGGGCTACCGTCGTCGCCGATCACTGGCAGTCGCGCGGAGTGGCCGTGCGCGCGACGAAGTTCGGGTCCCGTTCGGTGTCCGAGCGTAACACTCCTCGAACGTCGCGGGCTCTCAAAACCCGTTAACCCGACGGTCGTTGGTTCGAACGCGGACTCAAGCCCACAGTCCGCTTAACACTCGGCGCGTCGGCGCGTGTCGCACACACCGTCCGGGTCGTAGCGGCCGGCTGCCATTCCGGTCAGCCGGCATCGCACCTCGCCGGCGGGCACGGGGAGCGCCGGCGGAGTACACAAATGGTGTCTTCCCTCGGCCCGGCAACGCCTTACGGAGTCTAGCACGGTGCGACGGCTGTACCAGTCCCTGATGCTCGTCCTGGCCACCGCCACCGACCGGGAACTGGCCCGGATGGTCCAGTTCCTCCGTGCCGAGAACCAGATCCTCTACGCCCGGCTGACCGAGCGGATCGCCGTCACGCCCAAAGAGCGCCGCCGGCTCGTGCGCCTCGGCCGTGGGCTCGGGGCCAAGCTCCGCGAGCTGATCACCGTCGTCTCCTATCGCACCTTCACGCGCTGGCTGGCCGACAACCGCCGGCCCCGTCCGCCGGCCCAGCGTGGCCGGCCTCGCGCCCCACAGCCCTTGCGCGACCTGATCGTCGAGATCGCCACACGCACAGGATGGGGTTACTCCCGAATCCTCGGCGAGTTGCGGAAGTTGACCAGTCGCAAGGTGTCGCGTCAGTTCGTGGTCAACGTCCTGAAGGAACACGGCCTGGACCCGTCGCCGGAGCGGCGGGAGTCGACCTGGACGGAGTTCGTACGCAGTCACGCGGCGACGCTGTGGCAGTGCGACTTCTTTGGCGTCCGCACATTGACGGCCCGCGGCTGGAAGGAGTACTTCGTCCTCGCCTTCATCAATGTCGCCACCCGCCGGGTCGTCTTGTCCGAGCCGACGCTGCACCCGCACGAGGCCTGGGTCGTGGACCAGGCCGATCGGTTCTGCGACGCGGCCCGCGACCTGGGACTGGCGGCCGGCACGGTGACGCGAGACAACGACGGCAAGTTCGGCTCGGCGTTCGACGAGCGGCTGACGGCCCGAGGAGTGAAGGCGAAGCGGCTGACCGTCGCCTCGCCGAACCTGCAGGCGTACGTCGAGCGCTGGATTCAGTCGGTGCGCGTCGAAGCCTTGGATCGGTTCGTGATTCTCGGCGAGCGGCATCTGAATCATATCCTGCACGAGTTCGTGGCGCATTACCACGAAGCGCGTCCGCATCAGGGCCTCGACAACCGCCCGTTGACGGGCCGGGTGTCGGACGACCCGACGATCCCACGCCGGGACGAACTGCGGGTCGTCGGCCGGCTCGGCGGCGTATTGCACCACTTCGAGCGCCGCGTCGCATAGCGAACGCCAGTGGCGAGTCGAACCCGCATCTCCGCGGTGATCGCAGTGCGCGCCGGCACGCGCCTTCCTCCAGGTCGGCCGCCCCAACCGTCACGACCGCGCCATCCCTTGACACACCCGAGGCAACCTCAGCGCCGTCGAGCGAGCCGCAGTACAACGGTTTGACGAGTCGATCAGCATGGGACACATTTTTTGTACGGGAAGCGTGGTGCCGTCGGCGGAAAACCGCCGCAGCACCACGCCCGTCCCCGACCCGTCCACGTTCGCCCTAAAGGTTGTTAATGTTTGGTCGACAGAGGCTTGAACTCCCAAAAACGGTCCCTGTCTTCTGGTTCGGGATCGGGCTCTTCATACGCTTCCACATCCTGAGGCGCGACCCACTTCTTGTAGCAGTCCTTTTCGACTACTGCCGTTTGACCTGGAAGCACTGAATCGACCGGAAGCCAGACCCCTCCATCTAATACGGCATCGGTGCCTCGCCGCCGTCCGCGAATGCCAACTGACAAAAACGGGAGAATCTGGTCCGATCCGTTGTGAACCTCGAACTGGATATCGCCGCTACTGCTTATCCCGACAATTCGCCAACGAAACTTGCGGCGAGCTTCGACGACTCTCCTCTCTCGGTCATTGAACGGCGGAGGCCCATTCTCAACCTCTCGCCACTGCTTCTTCGTGTAGTATCGCCTAATTCTGTCACATTGCTTCTTAAGCCACTCCTCAAAGCCATTGGCGGTTTGCTGTTCATTGTCGTTTCCGCAATTTCGCTCGAACACCGCAGACTCCCCATTCGGAACGAGCAGGGACCGCTTAAAAAACGCTACTGTGTCCTCGGTTCGGCCAAAACAGATCCGTAGGTCGACTCCATCGATCTCCTCTACATTAGGGCAAGCGAATACCTGAATGCGGTACTGATCCCCTATTCGATATAGCTTCGCATTACCAAACTGAATTACGAAGTTCTTGTACGACGGTGGAAGGAAACGGTCCTGTTGCTGCGCAAGTTGTCCCTTTTCAACAGGCAATGGGCCATCCACGACGTAGAATCTACGGGTTTTGACCTTTGTCATTTCGTCCACAAGCCATTCGAACACAGTGCATCCCTCTCTCGTAACTCACTTCTTCCTACGCACCTCACCCGATCTAATGCCTCCTACCCTACCCTGTTCTTGAAAGAATTCTCGAGAGTGTTCCGTGGTTGACGGACCATAGCCTGGCTCGACGAAGAGCGGGTCTCCGCCGTAGCAAAGTTCGCGCGGATGGTGATCGTGTGTGGAGTCTCTTGGCCATTTCTGTCCGGTTCGCCTTTCCCACCATTCTCTTGCCTTGGCTCGATGGTTCTCGAAGAACTGACGTGCAGCGGCGTTTTCCTCAGGAGTTCGGACATCGCCGGGCGTAAGTTCCTGCGTAATACGGGGGTCTGCGCCTTTGGGACTCTTCACCACCGGACGGGGCGCTGCTCGGTTGCCAACAGTTGGGGCAACACCTTTGGTGCCCTTGGCGGCGTCCTCAATGCCTTCGATGACCTTGCCGGTCTTCGGGTTCACCCACTTGCCGGCCGTCTTGCCCGTCGTCGACAGCTCGGCCACCACATCCCCGGCCCCGTTGACCAATTGCCGCTTGCCGCCGACCTCCACCACCTTGCCGACCACGTTGCCGGCGTTGTTCTTCACGTACACCGCGGCCATGCCGACCAGCGGCAGCGCCTTGAGGATCGCCCACGGCAGGTGGTGCAACTGCAGCCCCTCGTCCTTGATGTCGGCCCCAACGACGAACCAGTCCACCCCCTTCAGGTGGATCGCGTACGCCTCCATCAACGCCCGGGCGGCCGCGGCCGTGACCCCGGCGGCCTCCTGCAGGAACTCGGCCTGGTATCGTTTCAGGGCCTCCGGGGTCAACTCCCTCAGCCGGAACTCGCAGGCCGCGTTGGAGAACAGGGAGCCGCCCCGCACGTACTTCGCGAACGCCCGCGCCGCGTCGCCCTCGTCCAGGCCCGACTTGAGGTAGACCACAATGACCTGCGGGTCGTCCGGCGCGAGGCCGTCCGTGACATCGGCGCGGAGGAAAGCGAACCACTTGTCGACGCGCTGGAACCGCAGGCGGGCCCCGTAATGCAGCTTGACCCACTTGTAGACCTCGGGGTCGACGTACTTGAGGTACTCGATGAACTTCTTCTCGTCGAACAGCCCGCTGGGGTCGGTTCGATTCGTCGGCGAGTTGCCGGCGTAGCGGGAGAGGTTGTAGTCGCCCGCCGCGAAGCCGATCGGGTCCTCGGTGATCCACCGGCCCGTCGCCGGGTCGTACCACCGCGCCCGCGCGTAGGCCAGCCCCACCACCGCGTCAATCATGAGAGCCGTGTAGCCGTAGCCGTCCGCGAACGACGCCCCGCTAATGTCCGTGCGCTGGCCGAATCCGTCGAAGCTGGTCCGCGTCTGCACCACGCCCGAGCCGTTCGTCAGCGCCACGACGCTGCCACGCACGTCCTCGTGATACCACGCCGTGCCCCGGCTGTCGAACCGCACCAGGGGCTCGTCCACGCCGTCGGCGTACACCCGCCGCGTCACCTGCACCGTCGCCGACTCCTCCTCCCCCGACGTGTAGGTCGACTCCACCAGCCACTGGTCGAAGTTCTCCAGCCCCACGTCGGCGCGCATAGTCCCCCAGAAGTCCTGCTCGACCTTCCACCCGTCCACCGACACCTTCTCGTCCAGGGTGACCGCACCCGACCCGTCCCGCTCCGTCCGCCGGATCAGGTTGCCCCAAGCGTCGTACGCGTACGACACGTCCGCCGTGATCGGCCCGCTGACGCCCGTCTTGCCCACCGCCCGCACCAGCCGGTTCGCGCCGTCGTAGGTGTACGTCCACA
>CAZNSL010000291.1:0-7062 GCA_964574975.1 uncultured Alcaligenaceae bacterium
CACAGTTACGAACGGCATGGGGGTGTGTCTCCAGGGTGTGCGGGTATGATAGCGAAGTCAGCCGCCGGGGCCGCGCCCGCGGCCGCCGCGCCCGCCCGGCGGCCCGGCTGGCGGTGTCTGCGGGATCATCGCCGCGGCAGCTCCGATTGCCGATTCCAGCGTCGACATCTTGACGCGCATGGTCGTCAGGGCCAAGCTGCCGTCGGTACTGGACTTGGCGCTCTCGGACAGCTCCTGGACCAACCCCCGGACCGCCACCGGGAGTAGTGCCAGCATGACCGGGTTAACCTTCGGTGCTTGCTGCGACTTGTCCGCCACGGCCTTGGCCGCCGCCGCGTCCGGCAGGGCAATGGCGGCGGTCAACTCCACATCGGTGCCCGATACCTTCGCCCAGAAGCCGACGGCGCTCGCCGACTGGAGGGCCTGCGTGGCGTCCGCGCCACCGGGCATTCCGGCCTTGGTCACCAGATTCTGGAGTGCATCCTTCGAGACGGCCCCCCACACGGCGCAACCTTTGGCCTTCTCGAGGAGCTTCGCAATGTCGCCGCCGAGGGCCGACCGCGTGCCGCCGGAGCGGACGACATTGCCCAGCGCGTCGTCGGGCATATCGGCGACGACGATGATCCTTTTCGCCGGCTGATAGAGTCGGCCCTTCGGCCCTGCTTTGTAGAAGTTACGGCCCGCGACGACCGTGGGCGTATCGGTGCCACCCAGGGCGGATGCGAGCTTCGCTCCGTCGTGGCCGGCCGCGTTCTTGATGACGAGCGTTCCCGTCTCCATGTCGGCCCGGCGCGAGACGACGATGGTATGAATCAAGTCGCGGTAGTTCAAATTCGCGTCCTGCTTGTACTTCGCCAGTCCGACCGCATCGCCAGCGGCGAGCAACTTTTCGAGTTGCGGGCCGAGCGGCGTATCCCAGAGGACCTTTGCATCGGCTCCAAGGACGAGCGCACTGTCGGCAGGTACGTAGGCGAGTGGCTCCTCACCGCCTCCGGACAAGAACCAGTACGCCAGCGCGCCCCCGCCGGCCAATAGCAGCACGCACAGGCCGGCCACGAGCGCGACGACCGGGCCCTTGCCCGAACTGTTGCGCTTCGGATTCGGCCTGCGTCGCGGCCGGTCGTCGTCATCCTCGACTTCGACGGCCGCCCGACGCGCCTTCCGGCGGGGGGCATCGGCCTCAACGACCTCCACGTCCTCGACGACCTCCACGTCTTCGACGACTTCCACACCCTCGCCCTGCGGCGGCGGGGCGGCGAACATCACGCCGCACTTCGGGCAGGTGACGAGTTTGCCGGCCGGCACGGGCTTCGACGACCGAAGGCCCTTACGGCATTCGGGGCAGGTGACCGTGTAGACGGGCATGGAATGGGTCTCTGGGCGGCGGAACGCATGAGGGACTTGGGTTAAACTATCGGGCGGTGGCGTCGGCCGCAATTGCGTGCTAGGCTCCCCATAAGGGAGAATCACACCATGCACGCGGGCCTCTTGCAACGGTACTTCGGCACGGACAGGCAGTGGCGCGGTCCGTGCGTCGTCGTCCTCGACGCCGATGCGTCGATCCAGACCACGGGGTCCGACAGCATCCTCCAAAGCGGTATGAAGTCGTTCGCGCCGCGGCTGATCTCCGGCCGCGTCGCCGCCGATGCCGCCTGTTTGCTACCGGAGGAGTCGGCCCTGTTGCTCGTCCAGGCGCAACGCATCCGCCAGGCAACCGGCGAGGACCAGCACCAGAAAACGCTTCTGGTCGTCGATCTGGCCCACGTTGCCGCGATCGAGTTCTCCAACCTGGATGCCTTACGCGCGTTCGGCGTCTCCGAACCGCAACGGTAAGTCGGTCCCGCCCGGCAGGCGGGACCTACCAAGGTCTCGTCGGCACTTCTTACACGCCCGACCCGTGTAGTCGTTACAATCTGGCCGCGGCTCGCTACGCGGTATCTCAGCCAGCAAATAATCTCTTCCACCTGCTTTCGCACGACTTACGGCGTTGTGCAACGTCCGTGCGAGTCGAATGGCACGGCCCGTGCTTCTATTCCACAGCGTCGGGCCAAAACGCCCGGCCCCGCGAATCCGGCCAACGGTTGTCCCCCTAACCTGGCCAAACCTCCCGCGGGGCCGGATGGGTCCGACGGGGCCGGCACTGGGCGTCCCCCCGCCCGGCCGGCGGTCGAAATGGCTGCTCCCCCGCGGCCCTTCGGCAGTCCCCCCTTCCCAATTCCCTCCCCTATTCCCACCCCACTCTGCCACCCGCCGTCCCCCCGGCGGGTGGCCTTTCTTTTTTCTGGCGGACTGTTTCGCCGGTCGATGCGCTGCGGTAGACTGGATAGGCTCCCAGCCGACCGGAGGTCCACCGATGTCGCGTTCCACCCGGTTCGTTTTGCCGACCGTCGCCGCCGCGTTGGTCGGTGCCATCGCCGTCGGATCGGTGACGGCCTGTTGCCCGGCCCCGCGGGAGGGGCAATCCGTCGTCAACGCCGACCAGACCGTGCTGATGATCTGGGACGCGGCCAACGAGACGCAGCACTTCATCCGCCGAGCATCGTTCGCCAGCGCGGCCGACGACTTCGGCTTCCTCGTGCCGACGCCGTCGCAGCCGGAACTGAGCGAGTCCGGCAACGATGTGTTTCCGTACTTCCAAAAGCTGACCGAGCCGGCGGTGAAAGTCGTCAAGCGGTCGGGCGGGTCGGGCTGCTCCTGCCTACCGCAGTTGAATGCACCACCGGCAGTGGACGCCAAGCCCGCTGTCGCAGTGCTGGAGCGAAAAGTCGTCGCCGGGCTAGACGCGGCTGTGCTGGCCGCGGAATCGGCCGACGCCTTGACCGGTTGGCTCAAGGACCACGGCTACGCCTACTCGCCGGCTATCGCGGCGTGGGCGAAGCCGTACGTCGATCGCGGTTGGAAGATTACGGCCCTCAAGGTGGCCAAATCCGAGCCGGGGTCGCCGGCGAAGGACGTGACGGCCACAGCCCTGCGGATGAGTTTCAAGACCAAGCAACCCTTGTTCCCGTACCGCGAGCCGGACTACGGCGATGCCGCGGCCAAACTCGGCACGACTCGCCGACTGCTCCACATCTACTTCGTCGCCGACGGGCGTTACCAGGGCACCCTGACGCCGGAGGTGCCGTGGACCGGCCGCGTGGCGTGGTCCGGCAAGTTGCAAGCCAGCCAGCGAACCGCGGCACTGGACATGCTGAAACTCCCGCAGGCCACAGGACCGGCCGAGTGGTGGCTAACGGAGTTCGAGGACGCTTGGCCCTACCGCGTTGCCCCGGCCGATGTCCTCTTCGCGCGGGACACCAACCAGTCCACGGTCGAGCGGCTGCCGGTGATCCACTACGTCGCCGCACCGCTGCCGGCCGACGGGGCCGCGTACCTGTTGACCACGGCGATGATCGTGCCTCCGGTACTGCGTCGTTTACGGCGAAAGCACTAGTTGGACAAATTCGTGTACCCGACCCACGCGGCATCGGCTAGAGTGTAGACATCCCCGAACCGCACCCCGGACGAACGACACCCATGAATTTCCAGTTCGAGGTCGCTCAGCCGACGCCCGCTGGCCCGCCGCCGCAGGGCGACGGCCCGCCACCGCTCGATACCGTCGCCGACCTGCTCAAACAGATCCTCGACGTGCAGCGCGAGCAGTTGATGATGTCGCGCAACCTCGCCGCGTCCCACGACGCCCGGGAGCGCTGGCGAGCCACACTCGCCCGCTGGAACGACGATTTCCCCGGCCTGCCGGCGACGTGCAAATCCGTCCTGCCGCAACTCGAGCGCGCCTACATCGACATGATCGCCGAACTGACCGAGAAGCTGCGCGACGACGAGGTCGATAACGAGTTTGCCCTCGCCGAGTTCCTCGACCGCTACGGCATGCGGCTCAACCAGCTCAATACCATCCTGAGTATCGTCGGCCCGTTGGCCGAAGTCGCCACCGAGCCGCGCGAGGCGCTTTAATTGAGCCCGACGCGCCAGCGAGGGGATGAAGAATCTCTCGCCGGCGCGCCGCGGATTCGATCCGGCCATTTCGGGCATCTCGCCGCTATAATCTCGGCACCGACTCGCACGTCCGCAGGGTTGTCGCCATGTCTTCGCTCGCGTCCGAACTGGCCGAACTCGGCCTTGCGCACCCCGGCCCTGTGGCGCACGGCCTCGCCCCGGCCGCGCTGGTCGAGGCCGCATTGGCCGGTGGCGAGGGCGTCCTCACCGACCGCGGATCGCTCGTCGCCCTGACGGGAAAGCGTACCGGCCGCTCGCCGCAGGACCGCTACATCGTCCGCGAGCCGATGACCAAGCACGAGATCGACTGGGGCAAAGTCAACATCCCGCTCGCCGAGGATACGTTCGACCGGTTGCTGGCGAAGGCCGTGGCGTACATGCAGAATCGGCCGCTGTACGTTGCCGACGGCTCGGCGTGCGCCGACCCGAAGCATGCGATCGGCGTGCGCGTCGTCGCCGAAAAAGCGTGGCACGCCCTGTTCGCGGCCAACCTGTTCCTGCCGGCGCGGCCGGGTCTGGCCGTGGGATGGACCGTCCTCTCCGCACCGGACCTGTACGCCGACCCAGCCCGCGATGGCACCCGCAGCGAGGCGTTTATTGTCACGCACCTGGCCCGTCGGCTAGTGCTGGTCGGCGGCACGAACTACGCTGGCGAGATCAAGAAGGCGATCTTCGGTGTCCTCAACTACCTGCTGCCACAGGCGAACGTCTTCCCGATGCACTGCGCCGCCAACGTCGGCCGCGGCGGCGACGTGGCGTTGTTCTTCGGCCTGTCGGGAACCGGCAAGACCACACTGTCGGCCGACCCGGCCCGGCGGCTGATCGGCGACGACGAACACGGCTGGTCGGACGACGGCGTCTTCAACATCGAGGGCGGCTGTTACGCGAAGACGATTCGACTATCGCGCACCGGCGAGCCGCAAATCTGGGACGCTCTGCGATTTGGCAGCGTATTGGAGAATGTCCCGGTCGATCCGGCTACGCGGGTGCCAGACTTCGACTCGGAGCGGTACACGGAGAACGCGCGGGCGGCGTACCCGGTGGAGTACATCCCGAACGCGGAGTTGAGCGGCCGCGGCGGCCATCCGGCCAACGTCCTGTTCCTGACCTGCGACGCTTTCGGCGTGTTGCCGCCGTTGTCGCGGCTGACGCCGGAGCAGGCGTCCGACCACTTCTTGAACGGCTACACCGCGAAGGTCGCGGGCACCGAGGCCGGTGTTACGGAGCCGGAGGCGACGTTCTCGGCGTGTTTCGCCGCGCCGTTCCTACCGCTGCCGGCGCGGCGCTACGCGGAACTGTTGCGGGCGAAACTGGAGCGGTATCGACCGGCGGTGTGGCTGGTCAACACCGGCTGGAGCGGCGGCGTCTACGGCGTCGGCCGGCGCATGAGCCTGGCGCACACGCGAGCGCTGGTGACGGCGACCCTGTCGGGGGCGTTGGCCAACGTGCCGTTCGCGCCCGAACCGGCGTTCGGTCTCGCGGTGCCGGCGGCGTGCCCCGGCGTGCCGGCGGAGGTGCTGACGCCGCGGACGGCGTGGTCCGACACGTCAGCGTACGACGCGCGGGCGGCGGAGTTGGCGAAGCTGTTCCGCGAGAACCAGGTGCGGGTCGCGGGTTAGCGAATCGGCCGATCCCAGGACGCCGTACAATAGATCGATAGAAGGATCGACCCTGTTCCCTCGTGAGACCCGCGTGCCGCACGTTGCCGACCGCCGACTCGAACTGCTTGCCCCCGCCGGCGATTGGGACGCCCTCCGTGCCGCCTGCGCCAACGGGGCCGATGCCGTCTACTTTGGCCTGCCGCGCTTCAATGCCCGGCATCGCGCTTCCAACTTCCAGGCCGACGAGCTGCCTCGCGTCATCGACTTCCTGCACGCCCGTAACGTCCGCGGCTACGTCGCTTTCAACACCCTCATTTTCTCCGACGAACTGCCGGCCGCGCTCGACTACCTGCACGAGATCGCCGACGCGGGCGTCGATGCCGTCATCGTGCAGGACCTGGGGTTGGCTCGCCTGATCCGCGAGAGGGTGCCGACGCTGCCGGTCCACGCCTCGACGCAGATGACGCTCACGGAGCCGCAAGGCATTCGCTTCGTCCGCGACGACCTCGGCATCCGCCGCGTCATCCTGGCCCGCGAGTTGTCGGCCGTCGAGGTGGGTAAGGTCGCCGCCGCGACGGACGTGGAACTGGAGGTGTTCGTCCACGGCGCGCTGTGCGTGGCGTACAGCGGCCAATGCCTGACCAGCGAGGCCCTCGGCGGCCGCAGCGCCAATCGCGGCCAGTGCGCTCAGGCGTGCCGGTTGCCGTACGAGATGTTCGTCGATGGCCAGCCGCGCGACCTCGGCGACCGCGCCTACCTGCTCAGCCCACAGGACCTGGCGGCGTACGACCTGATCGAGCCGCTCGCCGACGCCGGAGTCGTCAGCTTCAAGATCGAGGGCCGTCTCAAGTCGGCCCACTACGTCGCCGAGACCACGCAGGTCTACCGCGCCGCGCTCGACGCCCGCACACCGTTCCACCTTTCCGACGCCGGGCGGCGCGACCTGGAACAGTGCTTCTCGCGCGGCCTGACCCACGGCTTCCTCGACGGCATCGACCACCAAATGCTGGTCCAGGGCCGCTTTCCCAAGAGCCGCGGAGTGCGCGTCGGCACCGTCGCCAGGACGACGAATCGCGGCGTCCTCGTCGAACTCGCGGCGAGCGGGTTGGTGAAACCGGGCGATGGTGTCGTCTTCGACCTCGGCAAGCCGGAGGATGACGAACCCGGTGGCCGCATCTTCGAGGTGCGGCCCGCGAAGGCCGGCGCGACGGAGTTGACGTTCGCCCACGGCTTCGACACGACGGTCATTCCGCGCGGTGTTCCGGTGTGGAAAACCGACGACCCGGCCCTACGACATCGGCTCGGCCAATCGTTTGCCTCCGACGAGCCGTTCCGTCGCACGCCGCTGACGGCGACCTTGCGAGGTGCCGTCGGGGGGGGCCGGACGGCCACCGTAGCCCAACACGCCCCCCCCGCGGCCCCCGCCGGGTGGGCCGGCCCCCCCGGGACCGCGCGGGAGCAGACG
>CAZNSL010000292.1:0-5670 GCA_964574975.1 uncultured Alcaligenaceae bacterium
CCGCCGCCGAAGCCGCCGCCGAAGCCGCCCATGGGTCCGCCCGGTGCGGCCGGTGCTGGTGCCGGGGCCGGCATCCCGGCCGGCCGGCCATCGGCGGGTTCGTTCGCCGGTTGCGGGGCGGCAGCGTCCCGCTTTTCGTCCAGGCCGAGCCGTGTTTTTATCTGCTCCTTGAGCTTTTCACCCTTGTAGCCCTCCGCGTCGGCGAGGCCAAGGTCGTTGCCCTTGATGGCTGTCTCGAACAGGCGGACCTGCCGCTCCACGTCCGGCGGCAGCAGGCGCAGCAACTCGCCGAGGTGTCGGGTCGTCGCCGCCGGCTCGCCGGACACGCGCTGCGCCAACAGCACGCGCTCGACCGCGTTGAGCCGGCCGTAGTGCCACGGTTCCAGGAACCGGGCCAGGTCGTCGCCCAAGAGCCAGTGGTCGAGGAACGTCTTGTCCTTCTTGTGCGTCAAGTGTGGCTTGACGACATCGCGGAAGAACGCCGGGTCCTTCATGTTCGCGAAGAAGTTCAATTCGTGGCTGGCGTACTTCGAGTAGAGCGAGCGCTTCTCCTCCGGCTTGAGCGACGGCCAGCGCATCAGGAACTCGAACTCGGCCAGCTTCGCGTCCTTCGTCAGCGTTGCGTACAGGGCGTAGACCTTGGCCAGGCTGTCGTACGACTCGAACCGGCTTCCCGCGACATCCTTTAGGACGAACGGCGTGCCGGCCGATAGGAGGCTGACCTGCTTCGACTGGGCGTAATGCTTGGCAGGGTCGAGACCGCGGGCGAGCCGTAGGTCGAGGAACCTCGCGCCGGGGTCCGGCAGCGACACAGTTCGCACGGCGGTACTCAGCGGATCGACGGCGACGACGGTCACGAGCCCGTGCGGCCCCACGTCTTTGCGTGGGATGCGGATGACGCCGTTCGCGTCCGGGACCAGGTTGACGAGGACGGCCGAGGCGTCGGCTAGGAAATCGAGGTCGGCGAAGTCGCCGCCGGCCGCCGGGCCACCCGAGCCGGGCTTTTGGGCCGCCGGAGGCAATGGCGCGGCCGGGGCGGCACCACCAGCCGCGCCGAAGTGTTCGCCGCCCTGGGCGATTTGCTCGCCAGTCTCGGTCGAGCGCACGGCCCACGGATTGAGGAGAAGTTGCGGCCGGTCCAGCATGTTGCCAGCGAACTTGGTCGCGGCCCGGCGGTCGAGGACGTAGCGGTACTCGTCGCCGATATTGCGGCCGGTCAAGTACACCGACTCGGCCCGCGCCGGGACGACGCCGGTCAGCTCCGCGGCGCGCACCTTCGACAGGTGCCCGTACGCCGAGAACGCCGGCCGATAGCGCGTGGCGAAGACGTGGACGCGGGCAAACTTCGAGGCGTCGGTGAGGCGCACGGTCACGGCATCGGCGTCGGACTCGACGGCGCGGATGGCAACGGGTTTGAGCGCCGGCGTCTGGAGGTGCCGCGACGGACCGAGGACGAAGCCATCGCGGGTGGTGCCGTCCGCGACGCGCACGCGCACCCGTTCGCCGGTGCGCTTCAGGTACAGGTCGTAGTCGCCCGGCGCGAGGCCGCGCATCTCGATTAGGCCGTCGCGGACGGCGAGGGCCTCGAAGCGGTCGGCGCGGACGAGCGAGCCGCGCACTTCGAACAGGGCCAACTCCTCGCGGGTCGCCCGTTTGGCCGTACCGTCGTACGGCACCGTTACTGTATCACCGGACTTCGCGTTCAGGGTGGCGCGGTAGGTATGCCGGTCGGTCGGCGGCGACCACGTGTGAGCCGTGCCCTCCGGCCCGGTCGCAGTCACACTGGCCACGTCCGGGAGCGGCCCCAGCGTGATGCGGCCGCGCTCGTCGGTCTTGAGCGTGACCTGCACCGGTTCCTTGAAATCGCGGTGCTTCAGCGCCAGGTGGACGGCCCGGTCGGCCTTCGCCTCACCGGTGCGGCCTAACAATTCGATGACGAAGTCGTTACCGAACCGTGCGAAGTGCAGGTCCTCGATCTTGTCGGTGCGATCGATGCCGTTGACGGCGAACGTCTCGGCCGCCTCGACGCGGATATCCTGGTTGCGGCTCAGCACCTTGACCTTGGCGTTGAGCGCGACGACTAGCGACGCCAGCCGGGCGGGGACGCGGATCTCGTAAGTCGTCTCGCGGTCCTCGAAGAGATTGAAGTTCGGCACCTCGACCGCGGTCGCGATGCCGTCGAGGTCCGTCGAGGTGACGCGCAGCTTCACGTCGTCGAGGAGTTTGGTCGAAACCGGCACTCCGTTGAGCGTGAGGCCTGGCCGGACAACGAGCGTCGCCACCCGCGAGGTCAACAGCGATTCGCGGTCGATGTGCAGGCCGGCGGTCATCCGGTAGTCCTCGCCCTTGTGGTCGATGGCGTCGAGCGAGGCGAAGTCGCCGCGACTCACGACGACCGGCCGCCGACCGGGGCTGGTGCTGTAGGGCACCAGGATCGCTCCGTCCTTGTCGGCCTTGTACTCGGTGCCGCCGAGCCAAAGGGCCGCGTCGTTGACCGGTCGATTGGCATCGTCGACCACGCGGACGAGTAGCCCCGCGCTCGTGGTCGTCACCAGTGGCCGCAGTCGGCCCTTGCGGACGAGCGCCCGGCTCGATTTGCCGGAACCGATGAAGTCCACGACGTAGACGCCGGGCTTCGCCATCTGCGGGAAGTCGAAGTGGCGAGAAACGCGCCGCAGGGGTGTGTCGTCGTAACGGTGTGTGGCCTCCGAGTTGGCTACCAAGCCGTCGAGGTTGATGTCGGTATCGACCTCCTTGAGCGTCGTGCGGTAGACGTTGCCTGTGTTGACCTCGAACACTTTGACGAGAAGGTTCGGCACGTTCTTGACGTACAGGTCGAGCCGTACCGGCTCGTTCGCGGCGAAGTCGGTCTTGTTGGTCGCGGCGAAGTCGATATCCACGCGCTCCTTGAGGGCGCGGAACATCTCCGGCGGCAGTTGCGACGCCCAGCGCTCCGAGTCGCCCAGGCCGCTCGTGATCTTGACCTCAGCGAAGAGGTGCTTGAGGTAGGTGCCGTCGATGTAGGGGGCGAACTCGTCGGGCGAGGCCGCGTCGCGCAGGAAGTGCATCAGGTAGTCGCGGACGAGCGGTTCGTCGGCGTGGACGGGCGGTAGCAGCGTTTGCTTAGTGAAATCGGCGTTCAGATCGGCCGGATAGTTCTGTGCCTCCGGCCGTTCGAGCATCGCGCGCGGCATGTAGCCCTGCCGCCGCGGGAGTTTCAGGTACGCCAGGAAGCGCGCCCGATCGTACGTGCCGTTGCGGCGGTCGAGTTCGAGGCGGTGGTAGAGGACGTGAGCTTTGAGCGCGTTGAATACAGGTTGCAGACGATCGGTGAATGCCTGGAGCCGGGTGAAGTACGCCTCGGCGATAGCTCGGTCGTGCCGCCAATCGGCGTCGGCGCCCGGTTGGAGTTTCGTCGTGTAGACGTTGACGAACGACGGCGTGGACATGAGTTGCGGCCGTAGGCCGAGCAAGGTGTCGAGTTGGGCGAGCGTCAACTGTACGTGGATCGGATACGTGCCGAAGCCGGGGGCGTGCGGCGAGGCCAGGTCGTCGGCGACCAACTTCGGCAAGTTGGCGGTGTCGGGCCGGCGCAGGCGCTGGAGGAGGTTGCGTCGGCGTTCCCAGTTGAGTTCGACGCCAGCAAGCCAGTCGAGCGCCGAGTCCTCGAAGTTTTGCAGGTTAGCGTAGGTGCTGAGCGAGAACGCCTGGAGCCGGTTGCGGTCGATGGCCGACGGGGCGAGAGCCGTCGGTAGGTTCGGCACCACTCCGCCGATCTCGCGCTGGTGGTTGAAGGTGAGGTTGAGCCGCTGGCGGAGGTATTCGAGCGTCTTCTTCGGGTCGCGGTCGTAAGTGAGCAGGGCGTGGCGCGTTTCGATCTCGATGAGCCGCGGCGTACGGCCGAAGCGTTCGAGCCAGGGCCGGGTGTAGCGCTCCACGGCCTCGAACTGTTCGGTGTTGAGGGCGTGCAGCGCGTGGTAGTAGTAGTAGTCCTCGGTGCCGGGGATGAGTTGCTTGAGGGCGGCCGTTCGGTCCTTGGCGAGCGCGAAGTCCTCGATGTAGCCCACGTCGCCGGCGACCGCGGTTGCCGCCGCCAGCATAACCGCCCCAAACGTCGTGCGCAGCAGCATCGCAATGTCCTCAGTGAGTTGAAACGAGCCGACGACAGTCCGACGACGCGGACCAGCCGGCGGATTGGCTGAAAGCCCCTACGCAAGCACTTCGTCGATCAAATGGCCGTGAACGTCCGTGAGCCGGCGATCCGCCCCCTCGTGCCGGACGACCAGGCGCTCGTGGTCGATGCCCATCAGGTGCAGGATCGTGGCGTGCAGGTCGTAGCCCGTGACCTTCCCGTCGGCTGCCCGCCACGACCACTCGTCGCTTGCGCCGTGGGCGATACCGGCCTGGACTCCCGCTCCGGCCAGCCACGCCACCGACGTTCCGGCGTTGTGGTCGCGGCCTGTCGCACCCTGCGTGAACGGCTGCCGACCGAACTCCGTGGACCAGACGACCAGCGTGTCGGCCATCAGGCCACGCTCCTTCAGATCGCCGAGGAGCGCGGCCGTCGGCCCGTCCACCTGGCGGGCGATGGCCGGCAGTTCCTTCGGGATGTCGGTGTGGTTGTCCCAGTTGTCCTTCGGCCCACCGGCCCCGCTCCACACCTGGACGAAGCGCACGCCGCGTTCCAAGAGCCGCCTCGCAAGCAAACAGCGGCGACCGAAGTCGGCCGTCACCGAGTCGTCCAGGCCGTAACGCCGGCGGGTCAGCGCCGTCTCGCGGCCTAGGTCCAGGGCTTCAGGAGCGTACTGCTGCATCCGGGCCGCGAGTTCGTAACTCGCTATGCGGGCTTCGAGCCGGGAGTCGCCGGGCCGCTCAGCCGCATGCCGGCGGTTGATGCGTGCCAACAGTTCGTAGCCGTCGCGGTCGGCGACTGGGGTGACGAAGTCCGTCGCCGCCGACGGGGACAGGTCGGCGACTGGCGGCGTCGCGCCGGCCCGCAGGGTCGTGCCCTGATGCCGGGCGGGCAGGAAACCGGCGCTGAAGTTGCCGGTCTGGTTGTACGGCAGTCCGCGGCCGTCGGGCAGCACGACGAACGTCGGCAGGTTGTCGGACAACGCGCCGAGACCGTACGACAGCCACGATCCCAGGCACGGAAACCCCGGCAGGAGGAAGCCGGTGTTCATCAGGTAGCTGGCCGGCCCGTGGACGTTCGACCGCGACGCCACGGCCATCAGGAACGCCAAGTCGTCGACGCACCCGGCCAGATGCGGAAACACGCTGCTCACCCAGCGGCCGCACTGGCCGTGCTGCTTGAACGGGAAAGCACTCCGCATCAGTTTGCCGGGTTCGCTGGTGACGCCTTCGACCTTCTCGCCGGTGCCGGGATGGAACGGCTGACCGTGTCGCTTCTCCAGTTCCGGCTTGTAGTCGAAGGTGTCCGGCTGGCTGACGCCGCCGTTCATGAACAGTTGCACGACGCGCCGAACCTTGGCCGGGTGGTGCAGGCCACCGTTGAACTCGGCACGCGGCCCGTCGGCGAGCGCCCCGGTGTCTGCGAGGAGTTGCGCGAGGGCGACGCCACCGAGGCCGCCGCCGAACTGCCAGAGGAACTCGCGCCGCGTGGTCATGGGTGCGTTTTGTAATTTGTAGGGTGGGACGAGCTTGGCGAGT
>CAZNSL010000292.1:5680-7054 GCA_964574975.1 uncultured Alcaligenaceae bacterium
AGTGTCGTCATGGGTCAGTCCACGAACAAAAACTCGTTCGCGTTGAACAGCAGCCGGCACAGCGCCGCTAGCCCGTGCCGGTCGGCGTAGACCGCGAACTCCGCCCGCTCCTCGACCGTCGGTGTGCGGCCCCACACGCGCTCGCATGCCAGTACCACTCGCCGGCCGGAGTCGGGCGACTCGCTCTCCAGGAGCCTCGCGAGGCTGCGGGCGTGGACGAGGATGAAATCGTCGTTCAGGAGTGCGAGCGCCTGCGGGGCGGTGACGGAAGCGTTGCGTACGGGTGTGAGCTGCGAGGCGTTGGCCCCGTCGAGGCACTCGACGAACGGATCGGGCACCGTGCGGTAAACGAAGCGGTAGACGCTGCGCCGATGCCCTTGTGGCCGTTCCCAGTCGAAGGCGGCGTAATCGACGACCGGCGTGACGTGCAGGCCCGGTTTCAGGCCGAACTGCTGGTCCGACGGACCGCCGGCAGAGCGGTTGAGCCGGCCGGCGGCCATCAGCACGGCATCGCGCACCTGTTCGGCGTCGAGGCGCGCGCGGTTCATCCGACCCAGCAGGCGGTTGTCCGGGTCGGCCGCCGACGCGGCGAGCGACGATTGGCGGTAGGTCGCGCTCGTCACGATCAGCCGGTGCAGCGCCTTGAGCGACATGCCATCGCGGACCTCACAGGCCAGCCAATCGAGTAGTTCGGGGTGCGACGGTTTGCCGCCCATCTTGCCGAAGTCGTTGGGCGTGTCCACCAACCCGCGGCCGAAGTGGTCGTGCCAGACGCGATTGGCGATCGACCGCCAGGTGAGCGCGTTATCGGGCCGCGTCAGCCATTTCGCGAGTGCGGCGCGGCGCTCGCCTTCCGGGGCCGACGCGGGTACGTCGAGCCGGCCCGGCAGACACGCGAGCGCACCGGGAAGGGCGGTCGGGCCGGGTTGACGCACGTCCCCGCGGCGGAGAACGTGAACTGGTCGCGGCGTTGACGACGGCTTGTGCCCACCGTCCGGGGCGAAGTCGCAGGCGGCCGCGTAGACGAACTTCTCGGCGGGCAAATTCGCCAACTCGCGGACGATCGTTTCGCGGAAGATATACGCGTCTAACTCCGCCCATTGACCGGCCGCCCAGCGGATATCGAACGCAGCGTGCCGGGCTTCCCACGCGGCCGCCACGCGGCGGAATTCCGGCGACGCGAGGCGGGCCAGGATGGCTGCGTCCTTGCGGTCGAACGCCCGAAGCGTGTCTTTCAGTTCCTTGCGGCGTCGTTGCGTTTGCGCGTCGTCGTCGTATCCCCGGTCGGCCCGTCCGACACCGGCGAACACCGCATGAAGGCCGTAGTACTCGCGTTGCGAGAGCGGGTCGAACTTGTGGTCGTGGCAGCGGGCG
>CAZNSL010000293.1:0-7034 GCA_964574975.1 uncultured Alcaligenaceae bacterium
GGCCATCGCTTCGTACCTCGCCTTCGCCATCCTCCAGTACGCGCTCTACCGGCCGCCAGCCGTGCGCCGCTGGCCGCTGCCGGTGTTCTGCGGCGTGTTGTTCGCGCTGTGGGTCAACCTCGACGGTGGTTTCTGGTTCGGCCTGACCCTGATCGCCGTGCGCCTGGTCGGCGCGCTGCTCGACCGCGCCGTGCCGCTCAGCGATGCCGACCCGGCCGCGGCCGCGCCGGGCGCGGGCGAACTCGCCGTGGCCCTCGTTGCGGCGCTGGCGGGGAGTTTGGTCAGCCCGTACCTGCTGGCCGGGCTGACCAGCGTGCCGACCGAGTTCGCGTTCCTGCGGCTGCCGGCGGAGTTGCGCGGCGAGCGACTGTTCGCGGGCTACTTCCGCTCGCCGTTCTCCGAGGAGTACGTCCGCGCCGCCGGCCTGGTGTCGGTGACGGCGTACGGTCTGTTGCTCGTCGGCGTGGCACTGGCGTTCTTCCTGAACGCGGCCGGGTGGCGCTGGGGCCGCGTGCTGGCGTGGTTCGCCTTCGTCGCCGCCAGCTTGTTCTACCCGCGAGCCTTGCCGTACGCCGCCCTGGTCTCCGGGCCGGCCCTGGCGGTCAGCATCCAGACCGCGTGGTCCCGCTGGTTGGCCGGGCGGCGCGACAAGCTCACGCCAGAGGGCAAGCACGTCCTCGCGTTCGCCGCGACCTTCGGCCGTATCGTGCCGCTGTTGGCGATCGTCGTGCTGGGCGGCTTGACGTGGCCGGGGTGGCTGGCCGGCGAGTCCGGCGGCTCGCGGGAGTTGCGCCGCGTCAAGTGGGAGGTGACGCCGGAGCCGACCAACGAGCGGTTGGCGAAGCAGTTGGCCGCGTGGTACGCCGACGGCCGACTCCCGCCGGACGAGGTCCGCGGCTTCTTCCTCAACCCGGAATTGGCGTACTACTGCGCCTGGTTCTGCCCGCCGCAGAAGTCGCTCTTCGACCTGCGGCTGACGGCCCCGCCCGAGGTTCTCGCCGACTGCCTGGCGGCGCGGAAGGGGATCGCGAACCTGCGCGGCGGAGCCGAGGCGGGCGATACCGCGCCGGAGCTGATTCTGGAGAAGTATCGCGTGGCGTTCCTGGCCGCCACCGGCGAGCCGCTCCTGGAAAGCGGTCTTGCACAAGCGCTGTTGGCCCGGTCGGCGCAGTGGCCCTTGTGGGCGATCACCGGGCACGGCGCGATCTTCGGCTTCCGCGCCGACCCGGCGGCTCCGGACCCGCATTCGCACCTCCACGCCGACCCGGTGGCGGTGGTGCTCCACCCGACACAGCCGCTGCCCGACCCGCCGAACGTGCCGCCGCCGGGCGTGCCGGATTTCTGGAGCCGCTACCTCAGCGGCCTCGCGGCCGTGCCGGTCGACACGCACGAGGCGGGCCTGTGGCTGGCGGTGCGCGATGCGGCCCAGGCGCGGTTCATGATGGTCACGCTCGCCTGGCAGACCGCGGCGGCGGTTGGGCAATCGGTCCCGATCGGCGTCCTGCGTCCGATCGAACCGTTGACGTTTGCTCTGATTGGAACGAACGCGTTCGCCGGCGGCGCGTCGTACGACTCCTGGCGACGGTTCTCGCTCGACGGCCGGCGGGCGAGGGCGGCGGCCCTCTTGGCAGTGCGGGCCGGTCGGCGGGCGATCGCGCAGAACCCGGACGACTACGAGGCGTACCTGCGGCTGGCGCAGGCGTACTCGGTGCTGGACTCCGACGCGTCGTTCACGACGCCGCAGCGATTGGTCGCCGCTCGCCAGGCACTGCTGCGGGTGCCGTACGGCGAGTCCTTCGGCCAGGACCTGACGGCCGCCAGCGTCGTCCTGAACGAATTGCTCATCGAACTGTACAAGCAGACGCCGGTGCTGCCGGGGTCGCAGTTGCCGGCGTTCGACCTGTTGGCCGAGGCCGCCAAGGGGCGCTTGGAGTCGGCCCGCGCCCGCCTGGTGCGGTTCGGCAAGCCGGCCGACGCGGTGCCCAAGCCGTTCGTGGAGGAAGCGGAGAAGCTGCGCGAGCAGGTGCAGAAGCTCAGCGACGACTACGAGACGGCGGCTCGCACCGCCGCCCCGCCGTTGCGGGCGCGGTTGGCGGCGTCGCGCGGCCTGGCCCGCGAGGCGATCAAGGTCTTGCGCGAGGCCGACCCGAAGGAGATCGATCCCGCGACGGCCGAGATGTGGGCCCACCTGTTGCTCTTGGCCGGTGAGGCCGACGCCGCAGCGGAGTTATCGGCGAAGCTGACCGGCGCACAGGGGACGGGCCAGACGTTGGAGTTCGCGGTGAAAGTGGCAGCGGCCCGCGGCGATTACGCGACCGGCGTCGCAACGCTGAATACGGGGACTGCCCGCCTCAAGGACGCACTGGCCGAGCCGCTGGCGCGGACGCTCCTGTGGCTGCACTTCGCGGACGCGCCGCCGACGGCCCTGGCGCGGCTGGCGAACTGCCCGTTCTGGGGCGGTCTTTGGACCAAGGAAGGCCAGATCAGCAACCCCGGCACGCTGATCCTATTGCTCACCGCGGCCCAGCAACGCTTCGACTGGCAGGCGCAGACCGGCATGTTGGAGCTGGAGCGCGGCGACGTGACGGCGGCGCGGCGGCAGTTCGCGGATGCGGTGCGGCCGCCGGCGGGACCGCCCCTGCCGTTCCATTGGCGGCCGGTGGCGATTCGTTGGCTCGGTCTGATCGACGCGAAGCCGGCGCGGCCGGCGGAGTAGCTTTGCATTTGAGCCCGACGCGCCAGCGAGGGAAGAACCGCTCCCGCGCTGGCGCGTCGGGCTCAAATGTCGCTACGCTTTTTGGTGTCGCAGCGGCGCGACGGGATGACGGAAGAATCGGAATCGCCCTGACCGATTCGTCCACACCCGTCACCGCGTCACGCCACGGCGAGGAACGCGAGCAACTCGTCGGTGTCCACCGGCTTGGTCATGTGGTGGTCGAAGCCGGCGGCCCGCGAGCGCTGCAAGTCGTCGTCGGAGCCAAAGCCGGTGAGCGCCACCAACAACAAGTCCGCCGCCCCCGGCAGCGCCCGCACCTGCCGGGCCGTCTCGTAACCATCCATGCCCGGCATGTGGATGTCCAGGAGCATCAGGTCCGGCAGCCGGGCAGCGACGGCGACGACGGCGGCCGCCCCGTCGTGGACGACCTGTACGTCGTGGCCGGCGTGCCGCAGCACTGCCGCAAGGCTCCTGGCCGCGTCCGGGTTGTCGTCTACGATCAGTACGCGCCGCAATTGAGCCGGGCCGGACCGCTTGGTCGCTGCCACCGGTGCGCCGCCCGGCCGCAGTGGCAGCCGAACCGTAAACTCGCTGCCTTTGTCCGGTCCGTCGCTCGCCACGGCGATGCACCCGCCGTGCTGCTCGACGAGCCGCTTGACCAGCGTCAGGCCGACGCCCAGCCCCTCGGTCGGCCGCCCGGGCAGGCGGTCGGCTTGCTGGAACATGTCGAACACCTTGCCGAGCATCTCCGGCCGGATGCCGATGCCGCTGTCGCGCACCCGCAGCACCGCCTCGGGACCGTCGGTGGCCAGCGCGACGCCGATGCGACCGCCCGGCGGCGTGTAGCGGGCCGCGTTGGTCAAGAGGTTCGCAACCACCTGTTCCAGCCGCGTCGCGTCGCCGTTCACCCAGACGGCGTCGCTCGGCAGGGCGGTCTCGACCGTGTGGCGGCGCGCGGCGAGTTGCGGCCCGACATCGGCCAGCGCTCCGGCCGTCAGGGTGGCCAGGTCCAGTGCCGCGATCCGCAGTTCGATGGTGCCGCGGACAATACGGGCCACGTCCATCAAATCGTCGATCAGGTGCGACAGGTTGCGCACCTGCCGCACGAGCATCTCCGTGGCCTCGGTCAGTTCCGGGTCGCTGCCAACCCGGCTGCGCAGCGTCGCGGCGACGTTGCGCACCGTCGCCAGAGGGTTACGCAGTTCGTGGGCCAGAACCGCGAGGAATTCGTCCTTGCGGCGGTCGGCCCGCGCCAGCGCGGCGTTGGCCGCGGAGAGTTCCGCGGTGCGCTCGGCGACGCGCTGCTCGAGCTGCACGCGGGCCTCGCGGAGCGCGTCTTCGGCTCGCTTGCGCTCCAGCGCGTAGCGGATGGCCCGCTCCAGGGTCGGGCCGTCGAGTTCGTCCTTTACGAGGTAGTCGACGGCTCCGGCCTGCATGGCTTCGATGTCCACCGCCGGGTCGCCGACACCGGTCAGAAGCAACATCGGCGCGGTGTAGCCGGCTGCGACCGACTCGCGGATCAGATCGAGGCCGGTATGGCCGTCGAGGCGGTAGTCGATCAGGTAGACGTCGTGCCCGCGATCGCGCACGGCGGTGGCGGCCGATTCGTAGTCGGCGGCGCGATCGAGGCGATAACGGCCGCCCGAGGCCTCCGCGAGCTGGTCGCGCGCGAGCCGGTAGTCGTCCTCGTCGTCGTCCACCATCAGGACGCGCACGTGGCGCTCGGTCATCGCGTCAGTCCCCGTTGGCGTCGGGCAACTCGACGATTTCGAGCCAGTACTTACCGAGCACCCGAATCGTCTCGACCAGTGCCTCGAACGTGACCGGCTTGGTGATGTACGAGGCGGCGCTGAGGTTGTAGGAGCGGTAGATGTCCTCCTCGGCCTTGGAGGTGGTCATGACGACGACGCGGATGCGCTTCAGGTCCGGATCGGCCTTGATCGCTTTGAGCGCCTCGCGACCGTCCATCCGCGGCATGTTGAGGTCGAGCAGGATCAGCCCCGGTCGCGGCGACGTGGCCGGGTCGGCGTACTTGCCGCGACGCTTCAGGTAATCCATCAGTTGCTCGCCGTCTTCGACGAAGCGCAGGTCGTTGGCCAACCGGCTCTCGACGAACGCCTCGTGGGTCAGTTGGCGGTCGTCGGCATCGTCGTCGGCCATCAGGATGGTGATGGGCGTGGGTGGGTGTGGCATGGGTGGATTTCCTCGTACCAGCCCGGAGCGCGAGCGACGGGTTAACGCGACCCGTCGCGGGCGCTCTGGGTCGGCGGTTCGGTCGGCGCGGGCAAGGTCACGACGAAGGTGGCCCCCTCGCCGGGGCGGCTCTTGGCGGCGACCGTGCCGCCGTGCTGTTCGACTATCTTACGAACGATCGCCAACCCCATTCCCGTCCCCTCGTACTCGCTGCGGCCGTGCAGCCGCTGGAACAGGTCGAAGATGCGGTCGGAATACTTCTCATCGAAGCCGACGCCGTTGTCGGCGACCTGAAGCACGATGCACGGCTCACCGTCGCCGTCGACGAGCCGGCCAGCGACGCGCACTACCGGCGGCACGCCCGGCTTCTGGAACTTCAGGGCGTTGCCGATCAGGTTCTGGAACAGTTGCCGCATCTGCGTCGGCTCGGCGTCGACTTCCGGCAGTATACCGACCTCGACGCGGCCCTCGGCCTGCTGCAACCGGCCGTCGAGGTCGCCGACGACGCCGTGGACCACGTCGTTCAGGTTGACTCGTGCAAACTGTTGCATCTTGGTCGAGACGCGCGAGTAGGTCAACAGGGCCGTGATGAGGGCGCGCATACGGCCGGCCGCGTCGAGCATCCGTCGCAGATAGTCGCGGTTGGTCTCGTCGAGACTTGGGCCGAGCTTCGTGTCGAGCCGATCGCCGAACTGCTGAATCTTGCGCAACGGTTCCTGTAGGTCGTGCGAGGCGACGGAGGCGAACTCCTCCAGGGCGCGGTTGCTGCGGCGCAGCTCGACCGTACGCTCGGCGACATTCTGCTCCAGTTCCTCGTTGGCCCGTTGGAGGGCGACTTTGGCTCGCTCGCGGGCGGCCATGTCGCGGAGGATCAGCAGGGTGGCCACGACGGCGAGGACGGCACCGATCGCGGCGGCCAGTCGGTTGGTCGTCTTGGACCAGGCGAGCATGGAACGAGCCTCGTCGGCGCGCCGCTTGAGATTGACTGCCTCGGTGGTCTTGATGGCACCGATCGCGGCGCGAACTTCTTCCATGATCCGCCGACCGTCCCCGGTTCGCACGACTTCGACGGCCTCGGCGTGGCGGCCGGCCTGAACCAGATCGAAGGCGCGTTGCATTTCGGCGAGCTTGCCGTCCACCAGCCGCGCGACCGTGGCGGCACTGTCGCGCTCGGCGTCGGTGGCGGCGTAATCCTGCAACGCCGCGACGCGCTCGTGAACGATGCCGGTGCCTCGGGTGTACGGCCGAAGGAAGTCCTCGCTGCCGGTGATGACGTAGCCGCGGTAACCAGTCTCCGCGTCGGTGAGGGCCTGGAGAACGGCATCGGCCGCATCGCTGTGGTCGTTTGCCTCGGTGACGCGGCGATTGCTCTCGGCCAGTGCGTCGATGTTGGCGTGGGCCAACAGGGCGTTGACGGCCAGGGCCGCGAGGGCGAGGCCGAGGCCGAGGGTCAGCGTGTACTCTTTGAGCCAAATCATGCGTACAGGCCGGAGGATCGCGGGGAAGAAACTAGCGATGAGTGCAAACGGTGTGCCGACGGTCTGTCTCCCCTCTCCCGGCATTGCGGGAGAGGGGTCGGGGGGTGAGGGTGGCTTTGCGATCTGAGATTTGAGATTTCAGATCCAGACCCTCACCCCCATCCCCTCTCCCGCAAAGCCGGGAGAGGGGAGACAGGTCGTTACCCACCGCTCTCCGCGATGTCCGGCAGGCCGAGCTGTGCGAGGTAGTGCCGCTCCCTCTCGCGCATGCGCTTCGTGGCCGCCGGCGCGGTGTCGTCGTAGCCGCACAGATGCAACAGGCCGTGGATGACGTAGAGTTGCAACTCGGTGCCGATGTCGTGCCCGCGTTCGGCTGCCGCTTCGCGCGCGATCTCGACGCCGATGACGAGTTCGCCCTCGAGCGTCTTCGCGCCGGCCCCGGAGAGCGGGAAGGTGATGACGTCGGTGGGTTCGTCGTGGTCGAGGAACTGCTTGTTGAGGCGGTGGATGGTGGCGTTGTCGACGAACGCCAGCGAGATGGCCGCCTCGCCGACGGATTCGCCTTCGAGGACGGCACGAGCGGTGCCGCGCAGGGCGGCGTAGTCGAGGGCGACGAGTTCCTGCGGGCTGGCGATCTTAACGCGGTG
>CAZNSL010000294.1:0-7025 GCA_964574975.1 uncultured Alcaligenaceae bacterium
TGCCGAGCGGCGATTCGTCGAAACCCTGCGCCGGGTGTGGCCGCGGTGACGCGAGGAGGTCGCCGGCAACGTGTTCGGCCACGAAGCGGTCGTACGGCACATCGGCGTTCAGGGCGCGAACGATGTAGTCGCGGTACTGGTAGGCATTCGGGTTGGCGTGGTCGAACTCGTGGCCGCGCGTCTCGGCGTAGCGGGCCACGTCGAGCCAGTGCCGCGCCCAGCGCTCGCCGAAGCGTGGGCTGGCCAGCAACCGGTCGACGTAGCGGGCCAAGGCGGCGTCGCTGGGATCGGCAGCGAAGGCGTCGGCGTCGGCCGGCTCCGGCGGCAGGCCGGTGAGGGCGTAACTGATGCGACGGACCAGCACGCGCGGATCGGCCGGTGGGGCCGGTCGTTGCCCGACTAATTCGAGCCGGGCCAGGACGAAACGATCCACCGGCGCGATCGGCCAGGCGGTGTCGCGCACAACTGGCACCACGCCGGGGCGAAGCGGCTGCCACGCCCAGTGCGACGCCTTGCGAGCCACGAGGTCGAACTTCGCAGCGACAGTCGCGGACTTTTCGGCCGTGGCCGGCCATGGCGCACCCATTTCGACCCAGCGGGTCAGGTCGGCGACGGCCGCATCGGGCAACTTGCCCTTGGGCGGCATTTGCAGGTCGGGGTTCTTGTAACCGACTGCGTTCGCCAACCGCTCCGCGACCGGGCCACTATCGCCGCCCTTGCGGAAGTTGTCGCGGGTGTCGAGCCGCAACCCGCCTTTGTCGTTCGCGCCGCCGTGGCAACGCTGGCAGTGCGCGACGAGCAGCGGCCGAACCTTCGACTCGAAGAATTCGTCGTTGGCCGCGACGGGAGCAGGTAGGAGGAGTACGACGAGCGCGCACAGACAACCGGCGGGTGAGCGTATGCGGCCCGCGCTCGGCCGTGACGTGCGCAGCTCCTTCATTCGTGGTCCACCCAACAACCACGAGGGTCGCCGATCCGGGCCATGGGAACGATCGGCGAAGTCGTGGCGGCTACCAGCCGAAGCCGCGGGCGATCATGGGCAGGCCGATGGCGTGCGTCAGCATCTCCAGGCCGCCGAGGATGATGCCGGCCGTCGCGAAGTTAGCGCCGCCGCCGTCAGGCTTCTTCGCGCGGTGGAGCAAGCCGGCAACGCCGAGGCCGGCGGCGAGCGGCCCGCAGACGGCCCCGGCGACCGGGATGAGGCCGTACAACGATACGGAGTACGAGCGCACGGCAAGCGGGTTATCGACGGGCTTGAGGCAGCCGAACTTCTTGCCGTTGCCGGTCGCAGCGTTCGAGCGAGAGACTTTTTTTCGGCGGGCTGACATTGGCGGCGAGGAGACGATGGCCGTCGAACTCATAAGGAAGGAATCCGGCAGGGCGAACGGTGTCGAGGCGGGGTCACTCTGGTAGTATGGAACGTTTTACGCAAGTATGCCGGACGCGGTCAACCCGCGCGGGTGGGAAATGTCGCAGGCGGTCGACTCGTCGGGCGTCCGCGCCGTCGCGTTCGATGCGGTCGGCACGCTCATCGTGCCGGCCGTGCCAATCCTGACGATCTACCGCGACTGCGGCCGGCGGCACGGCGTCGCGCTCGACGACGCGACGCTGCACGATCGCTTTCGGGAGGCAGTTCGCCACGAAGACGCCCTCGACCGGACGGCCCAGTGGCGCTCCAGCGAGGACCGTGAAGTGCGTCGCTGGCGGGCCATCGTGACGGCAACACTCGGTAGCGCTGTATGCTTCGACGAGTTGTGGGCATACTTCGCCAGGCCCGATGTATGGCGCACCGGCCCGGCCGTGCGCTTGTTGCACGAGGCCATCGATCGAGGGCGGACAGTTGCGGTGGCGTCGAATTTCGACGCGCGGCTCCGGCCCGTTCTGGCCGGCGTCGACGGGTTGCCGCACATCGATCGCGTCATCGTCAGTTCGGAGGTTGGCTGGCGTAAGCCAGCGGCCGAGTTTTTCGCGGCCGTTGTGGATGTGCTGGGGGCCGCAGCCGGCGAGATTCTGTTCGTCGGCGACGACCGAGCCAACGACTACGAGGCCGCGCGCGCCGCCGGGATGCGGGCAGCACTCATCGGGTCGGTCGCTTAGCGACGCGTTTGCCGTTCGGCCATGTATGCGGCGAGCGCTTCGCGCCACGGACGCGGGGTGGGCACACCGGCGTCGGCGAGCGCGTCGAGCGCCAGGACGCTGTAGCCCGGCCTCCGGGCGGGCGTCGGGTAGCCGGAAGTCGGGATCGGTGTCAGATCCGCTCGCACGCCGGCGATCTCGAAAGTGGCAGCGGCCAGATCGTGCCACGTCGTCGCGCCGGCGTTGGTGACGTGGTACAGGCCATACCGGCCCGTCGCGACGAGGGCAATGGCGGCGGTGGCCACGTCAGCGGTGTAACTCGGCGTACAGTGCTGGTCGGCGACGACGCGCAGCGGCTTGCCCTGAGCGGCCAGCCGAAGCATCGTCTCGACGAAGTTGCCACCTTTGCCGCCCGACCCCCACACCCCGTACAGACCGCACGTTCGTACGACGTAGTGCCGTGGGCACTCGGCTCGCACGGCGTACTCCCCGGCCAGTTTGCTCATTCCGTACGCGCCGAGTGGCCCCGGCAAGTCGCCGACAGCGAACGGCGTGCTGCGGGAACCGTCTAGGCCAAAAACGTAATCGGTACTGAAGTGCAACAACGCGGCGTCGATCTCGCAGCAAGCGCGGGCCAGGGAGCGAACGCCCCACGCGTTGACTGCGAACGCCGCATCCGGTTCGGATTCGGCCTTGTCCACGAAGTTGTAGGCCGCGCAATTGACGACGATGTTGGGACGAATGTCGGCCAGAGTCGCGCGTAACTCGTCGGGTTGGCCGAGATCGCCGCGGGTGCGGTCGAGTGGTACGACTTCGCCGTCGAGGCGGGGGCAAAGGTCGCGGCCGAGTTGACCGGCGGCACCCAGAACGGCGTACTTCACGGGGATTTCTTCCACGGGACCGGGCCGGAGTCACACTGTAGGGGTCGCGCCAGCGGAGTGAAGAGGGGTACCCGCGAGCGGGCCGCATTGACCGCGTCGGGCAGGGAGCTTACGATGCCAAAGGCGGTTGGTGCTTCATGTTGCGGAGGTGGCGATGATGGCATGTCGAAGTGGCCGGGCAGGCGTGGCTCCCTTGACATTCGGTGTCGCGCTGTTGCTTGGCGGTCTCGCGTCTACGGTCCCGGCACAGACACCGAAGGCCGCCAAGAAGAATGCCGACCCCACCAAGGTTCCCGTGCCGCTGCCCACGGCCGACCAGGCGGAACTGTCAGGCACCTTCTACCGCAGCTCGACCGCGAGCCGCGACACGCCGTGCGTCCTGATCGTCCACGACCGCGGCAAGGATAGTTCGCGGATCGAGTGTGAGGAACTCGCCCGTACTCTCCAGAGGCAGGGTGGGTATGCCGTCCTGACGTTCGATCTGCGCGGTCACGGCAAGAGTACGACGGTGTCGAGTGGCTTCTGGAGTCCGCAGTTCGCTAACCTCCGAAGCGGCTTCCGGGGGACCGGCCTGGCGAAGTCCACGACGATTTCGGCCTCGGAATTCAAGCCGAACTATTGGCCCTGGCTGGTTCACGACCTGGCCGCCGCCCGCCGTTACCTCGACCAGCGCAACGACGCGGGCGAATTGAACTCCGGCAGCATCATCGTCATCGGTATCGGCGAGGGGGCGAACCTCGGCATGCTGTGGGTGGCAACCGAGTTCGAGCGCAGCTACCTCGTCGGCTTTTTGCCGTTGAAGTCTCAGGGAACCCCGCGGTTGGGCGGCGACGACATCGCCGGCTGCGTCTGGGTCAGCGCGGTGAGCCGGCCGAAGGAGGGCGGGGTATACAACCTCGACTTTTGGCTGCGCAACGTGCCGGGCCTCCGCGAGAAGGTGCCAATGGGGTTCGTCTACGGCAGTAACGATGCGGTCGCCAAGCGCGATGCCCAGCAGTGGATGCGGACGCTCAAAACGCTTCCCGGCGGACGGGAGAACCCGAAGCCGAACCGCCTCATCGAGATCAAGGGCACGGAGCTGTCCGGCCACAACTTACTGGCCAGTTCGTCGTTCGACGTTCCGGCAAAGATTCTCGCCTACTGCGACGACGTCATGAAAGTGCGCAAGGCAGTTGTCTGGGAAAAGAAGGAGCCGGACACGAATCCGGTGCAACTGGTGAACGTGGCTCGCTTCGGCTACCGGCTGCCGTAATTACCCCCTTGGGTGAAACTGCCGGTGGATCGCCTTGAGGCGGTCGCGGTCGACGTGCGTGTACAGTTGCGTCGTGCGGATGTTGGCGTGGCCGAGGAGTTCCTGCACGGCCCGGAGATCGGCCCCTCCGCACAACAGATGCGTGGCGAAGCTGTGCCGTAGTGTGTGCGGGCTGACGCGTCCGCTCAGCCCGGCGCGCTGGGCATATTTCTTGACCAGCACCCACAGCATCTCGCGCGTCAATGGCCGGCCGGCCCGGCTCACGAAGACGTGTGTCGCGTCGCTGGCCGGCCGGCCATCCAAGTACGTCCGCAGTGCCGTAACCGCAGGCGGGTTCAGCGGCACGATGCGGTGCTTGCTACCCTTGCCGACGCACTTGCAGAACGCCGACCCCAGGTGCAAATCCTCCAACCGCAATCCGACCACCTCCGAAGCACGCCCGCCAGTCGCGTAGAGGGTTTCGAGGAGCGCCTGGTCGCGGCGGTAGAAGCGGTCGTCGGGCCGTGGTGCGGCGAGCAGCTTGTCCACGGCCTCGGGCGACAGGACAAATGGCAGCCGTTCCCACAACGACGGCGACGAAAGCAGCTCGACCGCGGCCGGGTCGCCACGTCCGTCAAGCCGCAGGAAGCGGTAGAAGATTTTGAGAGCCACCAGATGTCGGGCGGCGCTGGCCGGGGCCAGTTGGCAGTCGTGGAGGTGGCCGGCATACTGGCTGAGTTCGCGGAGTGTCGGTCGCAGGTAATCGGCGAGGCCGGTGGTCGCCCAATCGGCGAAGCGGTCGAGGTCGCGACCGTAGGCGAGGACGGTGTTGTCGGCCATGCCGCGTTCGGCCTGTAAGTAGTGGCGGAAGTCGCGGACATCGTCGGTGAGGGATGCGAGGTGCGCGGCGCGGGGTGTCATACCTTCGGCTTCGGCCGGCGTCGCGGACGTGGGTGAGTCGGCCGTCTGGTGACGGGCTACTCGGAGGGTCGGTGCGGCCGTATAATTCGCCTAACCGCTACCGGAGAGGTGGCAGAGTGGTTGAATGCGTCAGTCTCGAAAACTGATTTAGCCGCAAGGCTAACGAGGGTTCGAATCCCTCCCTCTCCGCTGTTTGATGCACGTCGGAACACTGCAAAAACCCCTTAAAAACTAGGCTTCCCGGGGCGAACCCGGGAAGCCGTTTTCATTCCCCCTGCCGGGCTGGGTGGCAAATAGGGGGCAGCGTGGACCCTGCGTTGGGGTTACGTCGCTTGTCCCCGCCCGAACAATCTTCGGGGGGAAATGCTATGGCCTGGCTCGAACGGCGGGGGAAACGGTTCCGGGTCGTCTTCCGGTTCCAGGACCAGCGGTTCCTGGCCGTTCTGAAGACGGCGGACGCGAAAGAGGCCGAGGCGTGCCGCGGCCGCGTCGAGGAGAACCTCCGGCTCGTCGAACGCGGACGGCTGACGGTCCCGGACGGGGCCGACCTCGGCCTGTTCCTCCTCTCCGACGGCAAGCTCGAACAGCCTGTCGAACTCGTCCGCACCGTCCGCCTCGCCGAGTTGTTCGCCACCTACCGGGCTCAGTTCACGACGGGGGCCAAGGAGGTCATCACGCGGGCGATGGAGGACATCCACATGAACCACCTCGCCCGGCTCATCGGCAAGCAGACGCCGCTGTCCGCGATCACCGCCGGCACCGTCCAGCAGTTCGTGGACGCCCGCAGCCGGGAGAAGTGGAACGGCCACCCGGTCAAGCCGAAGACCGTCCGCAAGGCGGTCGCCACCCTGCGGTTCGTCTGGAACTGGGCGTACCGGCAGGGGCACGTCCCGACCAGGTTCCCCGAGGTCGAACTGGTGTTCGCCAAGGAGAAGCAGGCCGAGCCGTTCCGCACCTACGACCAGATCACCGCCATCCTCGCCCGCGGCGTCACCGACCCGCGGCGGGTGCGGGAGTTGTGGGACGGTCTGCTCCTCGACCCTGCCCAGGTGGCCGAGGTGCTCGCCCACGTCCGCCGCAAGACGAGCGCCCGCTACCTGCACCCGTTCCTGGTGACGGCCGCCTACACCGGGGCGAGGCGGGCCGAACTGTTCCGCGCCCGGGTCGAGGACTTTGACTTCGACGCCAAGCTCGTCCTCCTCCGCGAGAAGAAGCGGAGCCGGGACACCGAGACGTTTCACACGGTGGACATGACGCCCGGGGTCGAGGCGGTGATGCGGGCGTACTTCGCCGGCGTCCACCCGGGCGGCCAACTCGCGTTCTGTTCGGCGGCGGACCGGACGTTGACCGACGGCCAGACCTGGAAGGCGTTCCGGTCCGGGGTGAAGGGGTCGAAGTGGCACGTCCTCCGCGGCTACCACGCCTTCCGCCACTCGTTCGCCTCGAACCTGGCCGCGGCCGGGGTGGACCAGCGGGTGATCGACGAACTCATGGGCCACACCACGGTCGAGATGCAGAAGCGGTACCGGCACCTGTTCCCCGACCAGCGGCGGCAGGCGGTGCTGTCCGTGTTCGGTAGTTGAGCCCGCCCGGCGAACCGTGGTAGGGGAGTGGGATGCCGAAAGCCTACGTCGGAATCGCCTCCCCGCACGGTCTCGCCGTCCTCCAGCCGGAGCGGGACGACACCTTGTCCGCGGTCGAGCGGTACGTCGAATTGAACCGGCTTCGCGTGGGCTTCTGGGCGGTCCTCGGTGACGACGACGCCTGTACCGTCCGGGTTCTGTTCCACCGCGGGTATCGACGGGAAGCCCTCGCCCTGCTCGACCGGAGTGCCAAGGACATCGGCCGCATCTTGCCCAGTGAAGCGGTCCGCCCGTTACTCCACTGACCAACCCGGAAGTCGTCATGAACGAGGC
>CAZNSL010000295.1:0-5897 GCA_964574975.1 uncultured Alcaligenaceae bacterium
GTCGAGACGTGGAAGGTGACGGTGTCGCCGGCCGTGGCACTGGCGTGGGAGCAGTAGCCTTCGATCTTCGGGCTACGGTAGCGCGACTTGGGATCGACGTGGGTCTTGGTCAGCAGCCAGTCGCGCGTGCCGGGCTTGGCGTTCTCGGCGGGAATCGGGTTCGCCGCGGGTGCGGCCCGCGCCCCAGCCGTCAGGGCGGCGAGGGCCGTCGTTTGGAGAAAGGTTCGCCTGCGCATAGTGGCCTCCCACAGTCAATCCTTTGAGCCCGACGTGCTAGCGAGGGCAAGACGCTTCACCCTCGCTGGCGCGTCGGGCTCAACTCGCAATCGTCCCCGTGAGGATGCGAGCGCACGGCAGCAAGCCGGCCTTCTGGAGCGTGGCCCGCGACGCCGCGTTCGCCGCGTTGCAGCGGGCGGCGGGGATGCGGCCCTTCTCGTAACAGATGCGTTTCAACTCCTGCACCAGGTAACTGCCGTAGCCGCGACGGCGACTTGGCTCGGCCGTCGCCATGTAGATGTCGCCGTACGGCACGTTGTAGTGGAACAGGACACCGCCCGTCGCTGCGACCTTGCCGCCGGCCTCGACCAACCATTCGCTGTCGTCGGTCACGCCGTCGTCCGGCGCGACCTTGCGGAACGTGGCCCCCGGCACGGCGAGCGATGTCGTCAGCACGTCGTGGAATAGGATCGTGTCGCTCTTGATCCGCCGGGCGCTGTCGTAGAGCATCAGCGTCAGCAACACGTCGTTCGTCTGCACCTCGATCCGTTTCGCCCGGCTGACGGCGACGAAGCGGTGGAACAATGCCAGGGCCGCGCCGCGGTGGTCGGGCAGGACGTAGAACTCGGTGACGATCTCCTTGCGCTTCGCTCGGATGCCGCCGACGAGGCCGTAGCCGACGACCCGGCCGTCGCGCCGCAAGAGGTACGAATCGACCCAGCCGCGGGCGTGCCAGGAGTCGTGGACGATCTGGCACGCCAACTCGTGCCGGTACAGGTCGCGCAGCGGCCGGGTGTCCTCCGGCGCGGCGGGTGTGGCGTCGATCGTCATGGCGGACCATTGGACACTCGCCCGGCCGGGCTGTCAACCGCAGCGGCGGGCCGGGTTGCCCGTGCCGATCCGGGCACGAACCCGTAAAATGCCGGTTCGACCTGCGGCGAAGTGCCGCAAACGCGCCGGACGGAACCGGCGACGGAACACGAACCGGGGCGGGCACGATGTTGATTTACGGGCTGTCGCAAACGAGCGGTATCGAGCGGACGTTGGACGTGCAACGGACCGAGGCGGGCGTGCGGCTTCAGGCCCGCGACGCCAAGGGCGGCGGCGGCGACCGCGACATCATCGTCGTGTCGCCCGATGCGCTCGTTTCTGCCCTGATCGACCGGCCGGCCGAGCTGACCACCCTCGAGGGCGAGTCGGCCGACCGCGAGCCGCGGCAGCGCCTCGATGTGGCCGTCCGCGGTAATGAGGTCACACTGGCCGTCCGCACCGAGACCGGCCACGGCTGGGACATCGCGGTCGGGTTCGACGACTTCCAGGACGCGCTGGGCAGCGCCCTCGACGCCGCCTAACACCGGGAGTGCGATGTACTGCCACTACTGCGGCAAGTCCGCCGTCGCAACCTGTCTATCCTGCGAACACCGCGTCTGCGCCACCCACAAGGCCTGGCTGTTCGGTCTGCGCGTCTGCCGCAACTGCCAGCCGGCCGCCGCCGCTGGGCTGGTCGTTATGTTGCTGCTAGCGGTCGGAGCGGTGTGGCTCACGAGCCGATAGGATGTCGTGGGCCAGCCGTCTCGTAGTCGTCTCGTAGGGTGGGACGAGTAAAACGAGTCCCACCGCAACGGTCAGGCGGTTGCGTCTTCGCGGTGGGACTCGTGAAACTCGTCCCACCCTACATGAAACCAGCCGCAGCGCGTCTCACGTCCAGCCGGGGCAGTGGCCGGTGCGCTGTGCCTCCGAGAAGTGCTTACGGCACAAGGGCACGTAGCGCTCGTTGCCGCCGATCTCGACCTGCCGGCCCTCGCGCTCGACGGCTCCCGTCGGCGACACCCGCACCACCATCGTCGCCTTGCGGCCGCAGCAGCAAATCGTCTTCAATTCGATGAGCGAGTCAGCCCACGCCAGGAGGGTCGCGCTTCCGGCGAACAGGTGGCCGCGGAAGTCGGTACGCAGGCCGTAACACATCACCGGCACGTTCGCTTCGTCCACGACCCGGGCGAGTTGCCGCACCTGCTCCTGGCTGAGGAACTGCGCCTCGTCCAGGAGAACGCAGTGCGGCCGGCCTTCGGCGCACTCGTCCCAGAAGTCGGTGGTCGCGTCGAAGCGGCGGGCGTCGGCCGCCAGGCCGATGCGCGAAGCGATCCGGCCGCCGGCGCGGTCGTCGAGCTTGGCGGTGTACAGCAGGGTCGTCATGCCGCGCTCGGCATAGTTGTGGGCCGCCTGGAGCAGGGCGGTCGATTTGCCGGCGTTCATCGTCGAGTAGTAGAAGTAGAGCTTCGCCATGCCGGCCTCCGGTGCGGTCGCGGCGTCCAGCCGCATTCGCTATTCCATCGGCCGGCGGTGGCCCGTCGCTTGACCGAGCCGGCCGGGCAGGCGGATTTTTCGGCGCACCGTTACTTGTTCGGCCGGCGCTCCGGGAAGACCTTCACCTTGTCGCGCTCGTAGTACACCTTGCCGCCGACCAGCGCCGTCTCGACGTAGCTGCGGTAGTCCAGCGGCGGGCCGTCGAGGATGAGTAGGTCCGCGTCCTTGCCCGCTTCGATCGAGCCGATGCGGTCGGCCATGCCGAGCATCCGCGCCGGCGCGATGGTCAACGCCGCCAACGCTGCCTGTTCGGTCGCGCCGCCGCGGACGGCGTACGCGGCTTCCAGCGCCAGGCTCGTCAGATCGCGGCCGGGGATGCCGTCCAGGCTCACCGATGCGCCGAGCGGCGTCACCGCGAACGGCACGCCGGCCTTCTCCAAGGTGCCCGACAACTCGATCGACGAGCCGGATGTATCCTCCTTGCCCGGCGTCGGCCGTCGCCGACTGCGCGGCGTAATCACCGCCGACACCTTCGCCGACGCCAACTCGCTGGGGATCAGCCAGCCTTCGTACACATCGTCGAGGATCAGGTTGTAGTCGAGTTCCTTGGCCAGCGCCACCATGTCGCGGATCTGCTCGACCGAGGTGCCGTCGGTACGCAGGGCCAACTCCTTCTTGACCAGCTTGACGACCTCCTCGGGCACGGTGCGCCGCGGCGGGCCGCCGGTCTTGTCCTCGTCGGCCTCGTGGTCGGCCTGGTCCTTGACGTACTTCTTCGCCTTGGCGATCGTCTCGCGCCAGCGGACGCGGTTGAGCGCCCCAGCGAACGAGCCGGCCGGCATACTGTAGAATGGCGACTCCTTGGCCAGCATCGGGGCCATGTCGCCGTAAGTCAGCTTCAGGACGGCCGTGCGCCGCGGCGTCCGCTCGGTCGGCACCGGCGGGGTAATCGGCTCGGTCGGCATGATGGTCAGGCCGCAGCACGGGCATACGCTGGTGCCGTCGTTGGGGGTGTCGGCCGTGTCGTCCGGTGCCCGGCCGAAGTTGCGCCCGAAGCCGCTGCCGACCTCGATGCACGCGGTCGTGATGCCGGAGCCGAGGCAGTAGAGCATGTTGCGGTCGTAGGGGTTCAGCGAGTCGGCGAACTTCGGCTGCGCCCCCGCTTGCCCACCGCCGCCGGCCATGCGCAGGCCGACGTTGGTGGCGTTGAGCGTGATGAAGCCCGGCGTCACGAACTTGCCGGCCGCGTCGATCTTGGTCGCGCCCGCGGGGATGGCCACGTCCTGACCGACGGCGACGATCTTGCCGTCCTTCACTAGCACGGTCGCGTTGCGCAACACGCCGCGGGTGACGGTGTACACGTCCGCGCCGACGATGGCGATCGGCGGAGACTTCGGAGTTTCCTTCGGTTTCGCCGGCTTGGCGGTCGCGTCGGGTTTCTTCTCCGGTTCCTTGCCCTTGTCCTGAGCCGGAGCGGAGACGACACCGAGTACGAGAACAAAGACAAACGCGATAGCGATCCGATAGGAGCCGCGAGCGTAAGCGAGCGCGGGAGCGTAAGCGAGCGGTTGGAGCGCTCCAACCGCTCGCTTACGCTCGCGGCTCTTTTTGGCGCGGTCAGTCTTCATAAACGGTCCTCCCCTCGATCAGCGTCGTCCGCAGCCGCGAGGCCGGGTCGAGCGGGTCGCCGGTATAGATCAAAAGGTCCGCGGCCTTGCCGGCCGCGATCGTGCCGTGCGTCTCGCCGAGTCCCAGCAGGGCCGCCGGGCGGCGGGTGAGCGCCTCCAGAGCGACCTGCCGCGGCAGCCCGCCCTTGACCTGCATGGCTACCGCGAACAGCGGGAAGTCGTCGTCGGCGACGCCGAAGTCTGCCCGCCGGGCGGACTGCCCGGCGAGGAGTGCCTGAATGTCCGGGACGGGGCCGGCCGCTCGTGGGGCGAGCGTGTAGGCGAACTCCACGCCTGCCTGGTGCAGCATCTTGGCGGCGAAGAAGCGGTCGCGGTTGGTCGGCACCAGATCGATCGCCGGCCGGACGATCACCGGCGTCTTGGCTTCTTTGAGGGCGTCGATCGCCTCGTAGACGGCGTCGGCCGATAGCACGAACGTGAGCTTCACGTTCTTGTACCCTTCCACGATCTTGAGGACGTGCAGGACGGTCGCCGCGTTGGCGGCCGTCACGAACAGCGGAGCCTTGCCGTCGACCACCTCGTGCCACAGTTCCATGCCGACCGTCGAGGGCGCGCCGAGCGGGCCGCCACCACCGCCTGGCCTGACGCCGCCTTGCCGGCCGCCACCTTGCCGGCCGCCCGGGCGGCCACCGCCTATGCCGCCGGCTCCTTCGCGCACGGGCACGCCTTCGAGCCGGTGCCGCAGGGCGTCGAGGCTGTCGGACGAGTTGGTGACGCCGACGTAGGCGATGCCGTCGGGCCGGCTGAGCATCCGCTCCGGCTCGCGCGGCGTGACGCGAACGCCGGCCGACTGCCCGACGACCGGCGCGACCAGGTTCAGGTAGGTGAACCCGGCCCGCGGCAGCGGCTTGTAGCCGGCGTCGTAGGGGTAGAAGTTGTCGGCGACGCGGGTGAATGTCGTGCGCGTGGCTGGGGCGGCCGGCAACGTAATTGTTCGCCCGCCGATGACGATGGTGCGCGTGGCCCCCTCGGTCGGAGCCGCGGCCGCGACGGCGACCTCGAAGTACGGCTCGACGATGCCCGGCATGACGGTGCCGCCGGCCGCGTCGATGACCTTGGCGTCGTCGGGCACCTTCACGCCCTTGCCGACGGCTTCGACCTTTCCGTTGCGGACGACGACGGTGGCCCGGTCGAGCCGCCCGGCCGGCGTCATGGTCTCGACGGCCGCGTTGGTGATGGCGAGCGCGTCGTCCTGCGCGGAGGCAGAAGAAGGACTCACCACAGTGACACAGAGGGCACAGAGAAGACCGATTTCGTATTTTTGCATTTCTCTGTGTCCTCTGTGTCTCTGTGGTGAGTTCTTCTCGTGACTAAAACCGCCGCCGGTCCTTCTTGATGTCGTATGCCACCGCGCCGTCGATCAGCACCTTCACGACGTAGTGCCGCGGGTCGAGGATCGAACCAGTCGTGATCAGGATGTCCGCATCCTTGCCGACTTCGAGTGAACCGACGCGCTTGTCGATCATCAGTGCCTTGGCCGGCTCGATGGTCAGCCCGCGCAGGGCCGCCTCGTCGTTCCAGCCGAGCCGCACGGCCATCGTCGCCTGGAACGGTAACTCCTCCTGCGGCACCACCGGGGCATCGGTGCTGAGGGCCACGGTCATGCCGGCATTGAGCATGGCGCGCACCCCATAGGCACGGTCGTAGTAGACATCCGGCATGTAGCGGCGGAAGGTGGCGCCCATGGCC
>CAZNSL010000295.1:5907-6987 GCA_964574975.1 uncultured Alcaligenaceae bacterium
CATCGTCGCCTGGAACGGTACCTCCTCCGGCGGCACCACCGGGGCATCGGTGTTGCCGCCGAGGTTCGTGATGCCGCGGTGGGCGAACCCAGCCGCCTGGCCCTCGATCTGACCGGTCGTGATGTCCACGCGGAAGCCGCGCGGGCCGGCCATCACCGGCACGCCGCGCTTCTTGATCTCGGCCGAGAGCAGATTCGAGTCGAAGCAGCCGTGGTCGATGACGACCTTGAGCTTCATCTCGTCGTGCAGGATGCGCAGGGTACTCATGATGACCTGATAGCCCTGCGTGTGGACGACGACCGGGATTTCGCGGCGGAACAGCGGCTTGAAGTACTCCAGCCGCAGATTGACGGCCGGCTTCTCCTTGCGTTCGCCCTTCTCGAAAGCGTCCCAGTCGCGGACGTAGCCCATGCCCTCGCGGAGCTGTTCGCGGATGACGTAGTTCATGCCCATGCGCCCCGAGCCGACCTCGCCGCCGCGCCGCTCCGGGTTGCCGGCCTGCGCGATCTTCAAGACGCCGGGGAAGCGGATCAACACGTCCTCGAGCTTGCCGGGGCCGGTCTTCATGAGCGCGCCCCAACCGCCCATGTTGGTGCCGGAACCGGGGATGAAGGTGATGGTGGTGACGCCGCCGGCGACGGCCAGTTTGAGCTGGTCGTTGTTCGGCTGAATCTGGTCGAGGACGCGCAGCTCCGGGTTGGTCTGGTAGACCATTTCGTTGAGGTCGCCGGTGCCGCCGACGTGGCTGTGGGGGTCCACGCAGCCGGGCATGGCGAAGCGGTCGGCGTGGTCGAGGACCACGTAGCCGTCGGGCACCTTGATCTTGTCGCGCGGGCCGATGGCCTCGATCTTGCCGTTGGCGACGAGGATGGTCGCGTTGACGACCGGCTCGCCGGCGCAGGTGATCGCCTTGCCGACGTGCAGGGCGTACTTGGGCTTCTCGGCGGCGGCGGCCGGCCACGCGGCCAGGGCCACGAACGCACACGTCAAAATCGGTCGCATGGTATCACCCCGTTGAGCGCCCGCCGGCCGGGGGGGGGGGGGGGGGGGGGGGGGGGGGGGGGGGGGGGGGGGGGGGGG
>CAZNSL010000296.1:0-6985 GCA_964574975.1 uncultured Alcaligenaceae bacterium
ACAACTTCGCCGACCTGTTGCTCGACGACGACGGCTCCGGCTCGCCGCCAACGACGCTCGACCCCAACGAGGTCGTGCCGGACGGCACCACGCTGCCGGACGTGTCGGCGGCGGACAAGGAGGGCCAGCCGGGCAACAAGCCGAAACCGACGGCCGCCACCGGCAACACGTCGGCCGCCGCCGCGGAGATCCTCAAGAAGTACCAGCGCCGGCCTAGAAGCTAAATCCGAAATCCGAAGCACGAAAAACCGAAACAAACCCGAAGGACCGAAATACAAAGGACCGAAACGAAGATCGGTTCGTCTTCGTTTGGGACTTGGGATTTCGGTCCTTCGGGTTTGTTTCGGATTTCGTGCTTCGGATTTCGGATTTCGTCTTGCGATGAAGTCGCAAACCCGCCGGAGATTGTTTGCCTGGTTCGACCGTCACCGCCGCGACCTGCCCTGGCGGCGCGACCGCGACCCGTATCGCATCTGGGTCAGCGAAGTCATGCTCCAACAGACCACGGTCGCCGCGGTCGTGCCGTACTTCGAGCGCTTCCTCGCCGTCTTCCCCACGCTCACCGACCTGGCGAACGCCGACGAGCAGGACGTGCTGCGCCTCTGGGCCGGCCTCGGCTACTACCGCCGTGCCCGCCACCTGCATCGGGCCGCCCGGCAACTCGTCGCCGATCGCGGCGGAGCGTTGCCCGACGACCCGGCCGTGTGGGACGCATTGCCCGGTGTCGGCCGCTACATCCTCGGCGCGGTGCTGTCGCAGGCGTTCGATCGGCGGCTGCCGATCGTCGAGGCGAACACGCTGCGCGTCCTGTGCCGGCTGTTCGGCTACCGCGGCGACCCGCGCACCGGCGACGGCCAGCGCTGGCTGTGGCGGGCCGCCGAATCCGTGCTGCCGCGGAAGCGCGTCGGCGACTTCAACCAGGCGATGATGGAACTCGGCGCGCTCGTCTGCACGCCGACGGCTCCCGACTGCGGCCACTGCCCGTTGGCCGCGGACTGCGTCGCGCGGCGCGAGGGGCTGCAAGCCGACATCCCAATGAAGGCCGCGCGGCCGACGGTTGTCGCGGTCGAGGAAGTCGCCGTCGTGGTCCGCAAAGGCGGCCGTGTGCTACTGACGCAACGCCCGGCTGACGCGACGCGCTGGGCGAGTTTCTGGGAGTTCCCGCACGCGGAGTTGCAGCCCGGCGAGTCGCACGCCGAGGCCGCGATGCGGCTGCTCGCGTCGCTGGGACTGACGGCCGATGTCGGCGCGGAGGTGCTGACGGTGCGGCACGGCGTCACGCGCTATGCGATCCGCGTGGTGGCACTGGAGGCGACGTATCGCGGCGGCCGGTTCCGGTCGGCGTTCTACGCTCGTGGGGCGTGGGTCGCGCCGACGGCGCTGGGCGAGTACCCGGTCGGCAGTGCGCAGAAGAAACTGATGCGGGCGGTGGCCGACCCGCCAAAGCAGCGACGACTGTTCTGAACGAAGAGAATAGCCACGGATGAACACAGATAAACACAGATGAATGCAAGATGTATCTCTTGCATTCATCTGTGTTTATCTGTGTTCATCCGTGGCTAATTTCTTCTGCGGACCGTCGTAGAATGTCCGCGGAGGAACCCGACTCATGCGCGCGTATTTCGTGGCGGCCCTGTTGAGCATCGGTGTCGTCGTCCTGGTCATCGCCGCTCTACGCTACGACGAGGGCAGCTCCGGCCGGCGGCCCGCTCCGGACTTCGCCGCGACCACGCTGGCCGGCGAGCCGATCAAGCTCGCCGACCTGCGCGGCAAAGTCGTCGTCCTCGACTTCTGGGCGACGTGGTGCGGGCCGTGCGTCGGCCAACTGCCGCACCTGCGCGAGATGTACAAGAAGTTCGAGGGCAAACCGTTCGCCTTCGTCGCCGTCAGCGTCGACGACGATGTCGACAAACTGCGCGGCTTCGTCAAGAACCAACGGCTGCCGTGGCCGGTCGTCGCCGACGGCGGGCCAACCGGGCCGATCGCCACCGCCTACCACGTCGACCGCTACCCGACGGTGTTCGTCATCGACGCCGAGGGCAACATCCGCTTCCGCAACCGTCAGGGAGCCGATCTGGAGAAGGCCGTCGAAATCCTGTTGGCCGAGATCGGGGCGTAGCGTCAGGACGCCCGGACTTCTTCCGCCGCCAACCGCCGCTGCTCCGCGGCGACGTAGGCCCGACCGACTGCCGGCACCACCATTCCCATCACCAGCGCGAAGATGGTGCCGACCTGGAACGGCCAGAACCAGATGTGGAACGGCTGGCCCGACGCGAGCGCGAATAGGCCGAAGCCAGTCATCGCCGCGCCGGTCAGCGCGATTACCCAGCCACTGCCGATCACCCACGCCCGGCCGACGCCGCGCTGAGCGCAGGCCCCGGCAGCCGCGCCCCACAAGCCGCACAGCGTCCCGCCGCCGCCACCCACGATGCTGCCGAACAGCGCTCCGAACGTGTTCGGGTCGAACCACGGTTCCGCCATCGCTCAGCCCCCCTTGAGTCGTTCGATCTGCGCCCGGTGCAACTTCAACACGGCCCGTGCCGTCGTCGGCGCGACCTCGCCACGGGCGACCAGGTCGGCCAGCAGGTCGGCCATTGGATCGGCCGGCCGTCCGGCGACCAGTGCCCTGAGCCGCTCCAAGAGCTTGTCGAGCCGGCCGCGGATCGTCGGGTAACTGACGCCGTAATCGGCCGCCAGGTCCTTCAACGACCCGGACGCCAGTACGAATCGCTGGACGAAGTCCAGGTCGTCATCGCCCAACTGCCGCAGCGGCGGCCCGTCGCTCGGCGTAGTGCCCATCGCAGCCGCCTCCACACAGTCCTTCGCTCCAGCGTAGCCGGGATTGAAGAAAACGCAAGACGATTTTAGGAAAGTGAAAGGTGGCAGTGACTCGCGTGACGCCGCGCGCCGTGTCTGCGTGGCGTGCGCCGAAGCGCTCGCCTCGCAAGCTCGGCTCGCGGCGTCACACGAGTCACTGTCCTGTCGGACTTGGTCAGGCTTCGGCGGCTGGCGCGGCGGTGGGGGCGAGGGCCGCGTCGGCCCCGAAGAACGCGGCCGAGAACGCGAGGTTGCCGAGGAGCGTGTAGCCGAAGAACGGCAACGCGGCCACGTAGCAGGCCATCAGTCCGGCCAGCGTCGGCGGGTAGGGCATCATCGCCGAATCCGATGCCGTGGACCACACCGCGAAATTGGTCGCGAGGAAGAACACCAGTGCGCCGACGAACCCCGCGCCGGCGACGTTGAGCGCAGTCGGCCGCCGCACCAGCAACCGGCCGAGCAGCACCTCGGCGAGGAAGCAAGCGTAGACGACGCGGTTGAACGGTGGGTAGCCGAGCCACAGATGGAGCAGCCAATCCGTCGCGGCCATGACGGCCAGCGGCGGCAACCACGCGATGGCGGGGTGCAGCCGACTGCCGCAGTACAGGGCCAGCGCCCCGACGGCGGTCACGTTCGGCAGCCACATTCCCAGCCGCAGGGCCGCGGCCATCAGGCACGCGACGGCGACGACTAACGTCACGCGGTACGCCGAAGACTGCATTGTCGAATCTCGCAAAATCGTCGGGCCGGCAGATATGCTAGACCGCCGCGGCGTCGCTTCAAGGACTTTCGGCGCGTCGCTGGGCCGGTGAAAAAGAAAAAAGCCGTCCGGCTCGCTGTGCCACCTCTCCCATGGCCAACGCGAACCGGACGGCAAAGGACTAATGAGTGCGGAGCGGGCCGCCGACTTCTCGATCCACCTCTCCCTTGGCCGAGTCGCCGGCGACTGCTCACGGCTCGCCTTAACGCAGCGGCCGTGCCAAGTACGTCCTGGTTCGCGGAGAATCGTCGCAAGCGACTTGTCGAAGGACGGTTGCGCCACACGATTTTTCGCATGCCGCGAAGTGATGGTTCGTCGTCATCGCCACCGGTGCCCGTTCGGCCGGCGATTCGTGCCCGTTCCACAGGCAGCGCTACCCAGCGGCACGGCCTGGCGTATGTTGCCAGTGCCCGGTCACTTTCTCGGACACTCACCGATGAGTCGCACGCACCGCTGCACCGTCGTGCTGGTCGCCGGTCTGTTCGCCGCGGCCGCGCTCGCCGCTGACATCCGCACCTGGTCCGATTCATCGGGCCAGTTCTCGGTAAAGGCGAAGTACGTGTCGTCGGCCGGGGGCAAGGTCACGCTCGAACAGGAGGATGGCACGCACCTGGAGATCGAACTCGCCAAGCTCAGCGACGCCGACAAGAAGTACGTCGCCGAGGAGGAACGCAAGGCAACCAACCCATTCAAGAAGCGGGCCGACAATCCGTTCCAACGAAAGGGCATGGCCCCCGCGCCGCGCCCGGCGGACGTCAACGACCCACCGCTCGCGACGGCCAACGCTTCGGCTGCACGTCTCGTCGACCTCGGCTCCGACGGCTGGAAGGTGCCGGCCGCGAGCGCGGCGACGGCGAACCTCACCGCGCGGGTCATCCGGCTGCCGGCCAAGGCGAGCTTCTTCGAGAAGACCTCCGGCCTCGTCGTGAATGAAGCAGCGAAAAAGGCCGTCGTCGGCTACGCGCTCGACCAGCCGAAGCCGCAGGGCACGACCCGGCTCGTGCCGGTCGATCTGGCGACGGGCCAGGCGCAGCCGGCCGTCACCGTCCCCGGCCAGTTCACGCCGGTCGCGCTGGCGGCCGACGGCGAGCGGGTGCTGATGCGGCGCTCCGAGTGGGGCCACGGCAACAGCGACCGGCTCGAACTCTGGTCGCTCGCCGGCGGCGGCGTCACCAAGGTGCTGCGCTTCGCGCCGTACGACGCCAAAGGCCGCGAGCGCGACGTGACCTGGGCCGCGTTCGCTGGCGACAAACTGGCGACCGTCAACGCCGGCGGATCGCTCGTCGTCTGGTCGCTGGAGCCGATGCTGACGGCCGAGTACGCGCTGCCGGTGCAGGGGCAGAGCGTGCCGGCGGTCGGCCCGGACGGCAAGCGGATCGCGTTCTCGACCGGCAAGGAGGTGGGCATCCTCGACGCGGCGGCCGGCAAGGTCGTCGGCCTGCGAGCGCTGCCGAAGGAGAACCCGGCGTTCGCCACGTTTGCGTTCAGCCCCGACGGCAAGCGCATCGGCTGCGTCGCCTTCGACCGGCTGTACGTTTGGGATGTGGCCACCGGCGAGCTGTTCCGCGAGCTGACGTTCCAGGGCATCCACGTCGGCGGGCAGATCGCCTGGACCGGGCCGGACCACATCCTCGTCGGCGGGCGGGCCTTGTTCGACCTCGACAAGCAAATCCGGCTGTGGGACTACAACGGTGTCGAAGCGGTGCAGCCGGCCGGCGGACTGTGCTGGTTCGTCGCGTCGGAGGGCGACCGCGCGCCGGGGGCCCTCGTCGGCGCGAAGGTGCCGCAGGACGCGGTGCGCGATCGGCTGGCGAAGGCCATGACCGAGGCGGACTTCTTCGTCTTCAAGCCCGGCACCGCGGTCGCCATCGACACGACCGGACTGACGGACGCGGGTCAGGCTGACCGCGTGCGCGAGGCGTTGGCCAAGAAGGTGCGGGCGCTCGGCGGCGTCGTAGGCGACCACGGCACCATCGCCTTGCAGGCGTCTACCGACGGCGGCAAGGAACGCGAGGTGTTCTACCACACCTTCGGCTCGCCCGGCTCGCGCGCGTACAAGGTGAAGGAGTTCTTCAGCCGGGTGAAGTTCGTCTACCAGGGCAAGACGGCGTGGGAGTGGGCGTCGAGCAGCGTGCCCGGCTTCACGCACCTGGCGAAGGGCGAGACGATGGAGGAACACCTGAAGAAGTCCGAGAAGCCGAACTACGCCGCCTTCGAGCGAGTGGAGTTGCCGAAGCTGCTGACGAAGCCCACCGGCGGCGCGCCGGGGCTGGGACAGAGCCGCGTCACGACCGCGGGGCTGCGGTAGTCATACCCTTCGTGACGCCGCGAGCCGAGTGTAACGAGGGGAGCGCGGAGTGGCTGACGTTTCGCGCTCCCCTCGTTACACTCGGCTCGCGGCGTCGCGGGATTGAGGACGATCGTTCACACGCCGAGGAGTTTGCCGAAATGACCACTTCGTTGCTCCTGACCGCCCTGGTGCTGTCGCCCGCCGCCGAGTACCCGCGGCCGGAGTTGCTCGTCGAAGCCGCCGCGCTGGCCAAGACGCTCGACGGCGTGCGCGTCCTCGACGCGCGCGACAAGAACGCCTACCTCGCCGGCCACGTCCCCGGTGCGGTGTGGGTGGACGCCAACGGCTGGGCCAAGGCGTTCAACGTCGAGACCGACGCCGCGGCTTGGGGCAAGCGCATCGGCGCGCTCGGCGTCGATCCCGCGAAACCCGTCGTCATCGTCTACGGCAACGTCGGTAGTGTGCGCGACGCGGCCCGCGTCTGGTGGATATTGCGCTACTGGGGCGTCGGCGGCGCGAAGCTGCTCAACGGCGGTCACGCGGCGTGGACCGCGGCCGGCGGCAAGCTCGACACCGCCGACGCGAAGCCGAACGGTCCGCCGGTCGTCGTCAAGGCGGTCCCGGAAAAGCTGGTGACGAAGGACGAGCTTCTCGCGTCCCTGAAGGGGAAGCCGCCCGCGATCGTGGATAGCCGCAGCGCCGGCGAGTTCTGCGGCGAGCAGGAGATGGCGAAGCGCAGCGGTTCGGTGCCTGGCGCGGTCCATCTGGAGTGGACCGAGGCGCTCGACGCGAAGACGGCGAAGTTCAAGTCGCCGAGCGAACTCACGGCGCTACTGCGCGAGCGGAAGATCGACATGGACCGGCCGGCGGTGACGTACTGCCAGTCGGGCGGGCGGGCGGCCGTGGTCGCGTTCGCCCTGGAGCTGATGGGCGGCAAGCAGGTGGCGAACTACCACAAGTCGTGGGCGGAGTGGGGCAACGCGGCCGACACGCCCATCGAGAAGCCCGCGAAGAAGTGACGGCCAGCCCGGAGCGCCCGCGACGGGTTGTTCGGAACCGGCGCGCGCGCTCCGGGCGGGCCGGACCACCATTCGCAGATCGCCCCGCCGCGCCGGGGG
>CAZNSL010000297.1:0-6971 GCA_964574975.1 uncultured Alcaligenaceae bacterium
CGACCGCCGCGGGGACGAGTACATCATCAACGGCCGCAAGTGGTGGACTTCGGGCGCAGGCGACCCACGCTGCCAGATCTGTATCTTCATGGGTCAAACGGACCCGGCGGCCCCGCCACACCAGCGACAGTCAATGATCTTGGTGCCGATGGATGCCACCGGAGTTACTGTCAAGCGGCTGTTGACCGTGTTCGGCTACGACCACGCGCCGCACGGCCACGCGGAAGTCCATTTTGAGGACGTACGGGTACCCGCGACAAACATGTTGCTCGGCGAGGGCCGCGGCTTCGAGATCGCTCAGGGCCGACTCGGGCCGGGCCGAGTCCACCATTGCATGCGCTTGATCGGCTTGGCCGAGCGATCGCTGGAGGCGATGTGCCGGCGCGTACAGCAACGCGTCGCTTTCGGCAAACCGCTCGCCGAACAGGGCACGATCCGAGCCGACATCGCCGACTCGCGCATCGAAATCGACCAGGCCCGACTGCTGACGCTGAAGACTGCACACACGATGGATACGGTCGGCACCAAGGAGGCCCGAGCCGAGATCGCCATGATCAAAGTGGTGGCTCCGAACGTAGCGTTGCGAGTGATCGACCGGGCCATTCAGGCTCACGGCGGTGCCGGCGTCAGCGGCGACTTTCCGCTCGCCGCCGCCTGGGCCGGGTCGCGCACGCTGCGCCTGGCTGACGGGCCGGACGAGGTCCACCGCGACGCCATTGCCAAGCTGGAGTTTCGTAAGTACGAAGTGCGCTGAGAACGGGAACAGAAGGGGATTTCGATGGGTGTGCTGACGCTCGTGCGCCACGGCCAAGGCTCGCTGTTCGCCGAAAGCTACGATCAACTCTCGGCAATCGGCCGCGACCAGTCGCGACGGTTGGGCGAATTCTGGGTCCGTCGGCAGGTCGACTTCGATGAGGTCTATTGCGGGCCGCGGGCGCGGCAGAGGCAAACTGCGGAAATCATCGGTTCCATCTACGCCGATGCCGGACGGCCCTGGCCGGAGGTAAGGGAACTGACGGAACTCGACGAGTACGACCTCGATGGCTTACTCGACGAGGTCGCGCCAGAGTTGGCACGTCAAGACGCCGCATTCGCGAAATTGCTGGCAAGCGGCCAGCGAAATGAGCATAGCCCCGACCGCGATCGCGACTTCAAGGAGGCGTTCGAGGTATTGGCCAATCACTGGTCGACGATGCCTGGCGCGGTCGATGGCGTGGAAACGTTCCCGGCCTTCCGCGACCGCGTCGAGCGGGGCTTACAGTTCGTCATGGAGAAACAGGAATCGGGACGCCGCGTGGCGCTGTTCACGTCGGCCGGGGTCATCGGTGCGGCGGTGCGACTGGCCCTCGCTGCCCCGGATCGGATGGCCCTGGATGTCCACTGGCGGGTACTCAACGGCTCGCTGACCGAGTTCGTGTTTACCAAGGACCGCATCACACTCGACAATTTCAACGCGACCCCGCATCTGGAGGACACCGCACACTGGACGTACTGGTGAACGAGGGGTTACGATGAACCACGATCTGGACGCCGCCGCCCCCGTGCGACCGGGCGAAGAGCTACCCGTCGCGGCGCTGGAGGCATACCTGGCGACGTGCCTGCCGGAAGTCACCGGCCCGATAACCGTGGAGCAATTCCGTCACGGACACTCCAACCTCACGTACCTCGTGCGCGTCGGTAACCGGGAGTTCGTCCTCCGCCGACCCCCGTTCGGCAACCAGGTGAAGACGGCTCACGACATGGGGCGGGAATTCCGCGTTCTGACCAAGCTCAGTAACGTGTTTCCCCCCGCTCCCCGACCCTACATCCATTGCGACGACGCCAGCGTTTTGGGCGTGCCGTTCTACCTGATGGAGCGACGGCGGGGAGTCGTACTCCGCCACGCCTACGACTCCCACTCGAGCCAAACCCTCGATCCGCCGACCGCGCGCCAGCTCAGTAAGGCCCTGATCGACACCTTGGCTCGCCTGCATGCACTGGACTACAAGGAGGCTGGTCTGGCCGACTTGGGGAAGCCGGACGGGTACGTCGCGCGGCAAGTGACCGGCTGGATCACCCGGTACGCCAATGCCCAAACCGACTCGCATCCGGCAATGGATCGGATCGCGGAATGGCTGACCAATCACATGCCGACGGTATCGGACGCCGCGATCGTCCACAACGACTTCAAGTACGATAACCTCGTCCTCGACCCTGCGGACCTGACGAGGGTCGTCGCGGTGCTGGACTGGGAGATGGCCACGATCGGTGACCCGCTCATGGACCTTGGCACGACCCTGGGTTATTGGGTCGAGGCGAGCGACCCGGAGGCGGTGCGCACCGGCGCGTTTGGTCCAACGGCCCTGCCCGGCAGCCTGTCGCGACGGGAACTGGCCGACCGGTACGCCGAACGGAGCGGACGAGACGTGTCCGATGTGCTCTTCTACTACTGTTTCGGCGTCTATAAGATCGCCGTCATCGTCCAACAAATTTACGCCCGTTACGTCCGTGGACACACCCAGGACGAACGCTTCGCCCACCTGAACGAACGCGTCTCAGCACTAAGCCAGGCGGCCGTCCTTGCCCTGGAAGCGGGGCGATTGTAAATCGCACCGCAACGGATATTCCAGCCCGGAGCGGTTCCCGAAGGGTATCGTCGTTGCCGGTCATCAGGTTCGGAGTCTCAGCAATGCGACAGTCTCGCACAGGTAATCGTCTCGCAACGGCCTGCACGGCCGTCCTGATCCTATCCGCAAGCGCGTTCGGGATCGAGCCGGTCAATGGCCCGAAGACCGCACTGGACGAATATGTTGCCAAGCCGGACCCAGCGTACGCGTGGAAGGTGGTGAAGACGATCCCCGGCGATGGCGTCACCACCTTCGTCGTGGACCTGAAGTCGCAATCGTGGCGCGCGGTTCCCGACGTGGACCGGGCCGTCTGGCAGCACTGGTTGATCGTCGTCAAGCCGGACGCGGTCAAGTACTCGACGGCGTTTCTCAACATCGGTGGCGGAAGGAACGGCGGCCCGGCTCCGAGCGGTGCCAACCCGACGACCATTGCCATGGCCAAGGCGACGAACGCGGTTATCGCCGAGCTCAAGATGGTCCCGAACCAGCCGCTCGTCCTCAACGGCGACGGCAAGCCTCGCTTCGAGGACGATCTCCTGGCCGCAGGCTGGGTCAAGTACATGGACACCGGCGACCCGCTGTGGATCCCGCGACTGGCAATGGTAAAGAGTGCCGTACGGGCGATGGACACCGTGACTGCCCTCCTCGCGAGCGAACAGGGCGGGAATGCGGAGGTCAAGTCCTTCGTGGTCGCCGGAGGTTCCAAACGCGGCTGGACGACCTGGTTGACCGGAGCGGTGGATAAGCGAGTCGTAGCCATCGTCCCGATCGTCATCGACGTGGTGAACGTCGAGGCGTGTTCGATCAACCATTTCTGCTCGTATGGGTTCTGGGCACCCGCGATCGGCGACTATACCCGCCACAAAATCTTCGAGCGCAAAGATACGCCTGCACACGCCTCGCTCATGCGAATCGAGGACCCCTACTTCTACCGCGACCGTCTGACCATGCCGAAGTTCGTCGTGAACGCCGCTGGCGACCAATACTTTCCGCCGGACTCGTCGAAGTTCTATTTCGGCGATCTCGTGGGGCCGAAATACCTGCGGTACGTTGCCAATGCCGATCATTCCCTACGCGGGTCGGACGCATCGGACAGCATACTGGCCTTCTATCATGCAATCCTGACCAAGACGGCGTTGCCTCGGTTCTCGTGGGACATGGGCACCGACGGCTCGATCCGCGTCAAAACGCAAGACAAACCACGCAACGTGTCCGTCTGGCAAGCCACGAATCCCAAGGCACGCGATTTCCGGCTCGAGGCAATCGGCAAGGCCTACACGAAGTCGCGTCTAGAACCGGTCGAGAACGGCATATACGTTGCCAAGGTTCCCAAGCCGGAGACGGGGTGGACGGCATGCTTCATCGAGTTGGAGTTCGACGGCGTCGGGTCATCGCCCTTCAAGTTCACGACGCAGACGAGCATCGTGCCCGACATCCTGCCGCACAAGATCGAAGAGGCCACGAAGTCGACAAAATAGTCACCGCTTCGCGGTACACGGCTCGCCTGCGCGGTGGCCAGACGGGTCGGTCAAGCCCGCCTCGGCGAAGCCCTTGCCCCGGAGTTGGCAACTGTCGCAGTGGCCGCATGCCGCGCCGTCCGCTGTCGGGTCGTAGCAACTCAGTGTCTGCCCGTAATCGACGCCGAGCGACGTGCCGAGTCGCACAATCTCGGCTTTCGTCAGTTGCAACAGCGGAGCGCGGACGCGGAAGGTGCCGGCCCCCTCGACGCCGGCCTTGGTGGCGAGGTTGGCCAGCACTGCAAAGGCGTCGAGGAACTCCGGGCGGCAGTCGGGGTAGCCGCTGTAGTCCACGGCGTTCGCGCCGATGAAGAGATCGAACGCACCGACAACCTCTGCATAACCGAGGCAGAGTGCGAGCAAGACAGTGTTGCGAGCCGGCACGTAGGTGACCGGAATGCCTATGGGGATCGTCGCGGGGTCGCGGTCCTTCGGCACTTTGACATCGGCGGTCAGGGCCGAGCCGCCAATAGCGCGGAGGTCGAGGCGAACTACGCGATATTCGCGGGCGCCCTGCAAACGGGCCTGGGTGGCAGCGCACTCGAGTTCGCGTCGGTGCCGTTGCCCATAGTCGACACTGAGCGCATAGGTTTCGAACCCATCGCGGCGGGCAACTGCGAGGGTCGTGGCACTATCGAGTCCACCACTGAGGAGAATGACCGCGCGGTTCATGAGAGTAGTGTACGCGAATGGTCGGCTGCGAGATTGGACTGTCTCCTCATCAAGGGCCGAAGTCGCATCATGTCGCCGTGTACTTGCCGAGCTTGGCACTTACCCAGACGCACCTCTGCGCAAAACGCCCGACCTTCCTGACGGATTTGTCAGCTAAACTCCCTCGCTTCGGACGGCCATGTCGAGTAAAATGTGGTAGACGGCCAATGGCACAGGAGGGCGCAGTGCGGGGTGGACAGTCAACACTTGTGGGCTCATTTGCCGGCATTAGCTGTCAGGTGAGACCCCACAGCAGGCTTGATGCCTGGGTCTACTTCGCACGGCTTGCGACGACCTTGTTCCTTCTGTTGGCATTCTTTGCGCCGCCACCGATTACTGTATCGGCCGGACGATCAGCCCACCATATTCAGAAGACTGGCCGCCAGCAGATCCGGATAGATCGACCGTCCGCTTCGACAAGGACGCTCCTCTCGCTCACCAGCAACCCATCCCGTCGGTCCGAGGCTGGCATTACGACTACGGCCGGCTCGCGCCATATCATCTTCTCCCCGCCGGAGTTGTTGCCGACAACTCCTATGAGTCCGGCCTCGGGGATCCGCGTATTCCGGCCACTACGCTGCTAAGTCAGCCCTCCACTCTTGACGTATCTGCCACGCTCCACCATATGGCCCTAGGTGGCCCAACTGTAGCCAAGTACTGACACTAGCCGTGGCGCAATCGCGTAACGGCCGGGCGTTCGCTGACAGTGAAACTCCGCCACAAGTTTGAATCCGACCGACATCACCTAAACGCGCCCGCGCAAAACCGCGAGCGAAAACCGATGAGCCCCTCACGGATCCTGACGATCTCACTTTCGATGATCTCCCTTTCCTTGCCGGCTTGCCAGACACGCAAGGGGGAGCAGCACGAACTGGAACAACACAAGATTGTGGTCACGTCTCCGAAAGTCGAAGATATCGTCGTCACCCAACAATACGTCTGTCAGATCCACTCGCGCACACACATCAAGGTTTGTGCGCTGCAGAGTGGATACCTCCAGGAGATTTGCGTCAAGGAAGGGCAGGCGGTGAAGCAAGGCGATGTGATGTTCAAGATCTTACCAACACTCTATAAGGCCAGGTTCGACGCCGAATTGGCCGAGGCCAAGCTCGCTGAGTTGGAACTCAACAATACGAACAGGTTGTTGAAGGACCACCTCGTATCCCCGAACGAAGTGGCACTCTTCGAAGCCAAACTGGCCAAGGCGAAGGCCAAAGCGAAGTTGGCAGAGGCTGAGTTGAACTTTACCGTCGTCCACGCGAAATTCGACGGAATCGTCGATCGCCTACACGAGCAGTTGGGTAGTTTGATCAAGGAAGGCGATGTCCTTACCACCTTGTCCGACAACGCAGTCATGTGGGTCTATTTTAACGTGCCCGAGGCCCGCTATCTCGAATATATGTCTGGACCGGATCAGGAAAAGCAGGGGCAAGCGGTCGAACTCGTATTAGCCAATGGCAAAACGTTCAAGCACAACGGCAAGATCGGGGCGATCGAGGCCAATTTTAACAACGAGACCGGAAACATTCCCTTCCGCGCTGACTTCCCAAACCCGGAAGGTCTCCTGCGCCACGGCCAAACCGGTAACGTGTTGCTCCGCCGAACCCAGAGAAGTGCTACCATCATCCCCCAACGGACGACATTTGAAATCCTCGATAAGAGATACGTTTACGTTGTCGACAAGGATGGTGTGGTACATCAACGCGAGGTCGGTATCCAGCAAGAAATGGACGATATCTTCGTCGTCTCGCGCGGACTCGAAGTGGGCGACAAGATCGTACTGGAGGGCGTGCGACAGGTCCACGACGGTCAGAAGGTCGAACACGAGTTTCGCGAACCGGATCTAGTGCTTGCCAATCTGAAGCACCACGCAGAGTAACAGCCGCACACAGACATTGTTCAGGGAACCGTACCGACGATCATCGAGCCATGTTCACAAAGATTCTCTACCGTCCGGCGATGGCGATCGTTATTTCGATCATCCTCCTATTCCTTGGTGTGTTGGGAATCATCACACTCCCGATCGCTCAGTTCCCTTCGATCACGCCGCCGACCGTGGAGGTCGCAATTGCGTACCCCGGTGCCAGCGCCAATGTCCTCGTCGATTCGGTTCTGATTCCGTTGGAACAATCGATCA
>CAZNSL010000298.1:0-6963 GCA_964574975.1 uncultured Alcaligenaceae bacterium
CACCCCGCTCAAGAGGCCGAGCAGGACGCAGGCGGCGAGCATGCGGCTGCCGCGGCTGGTCAGCCAGTCGGGCGGCCACTCGCGGTTGGGCGCGACGGCGAACACCGGCGACGCGGAGAACGACATGCCGCAGGGGCACTGCACCTTCTGCCCGAGGCTTCCGGGGCCGAGCTTCTGTCGCGTCCCGCAGGACGGACAGGCGATGGTCATCGGCGGCATGGTGTGGGCCAACCTCACAGACGGCCGGGGCGCGGACCGACGCGGGCGACCCCTTCACTTTACGTTGTGCGACCAGCCGCTGCGAGGGCATTTGCGCCGCGGCCGCGGCGCGCGGGGGCCGGTTGGGCAAGCCGTGCGGGCCGGACGGGCGTCAGCCGACTTTTTTCCGCCGCTTGGGTTTCGGCTTGGCCTTGGGCGTCTTCGCCGGTTCCGGCCCCAGGAGCATCCGCCGGGCCTCGGCGAGCGGAATGCCCTTGCCCTCGCGGGCCTGCTGCCGGCCGTTTTCGATAAGCGCCTGGAACTTCGGTGAATGCGAGAGAACCAGTCGCTCCATGTCGTCCGGGTCTTTGACCGCGTAGAGGATCGCCACCGTTCGACCGTCGCGCGTGAGCAGCAACGGCTCGGCCCGATGCTCGTCGATGAAGTCGTTCAGGTTTGCCAGTACGTTCGCCAACACCGCAGTCTTCACGGTTGATACTCCTCGCCGGCGATCCAAAGGCGTTCGCGGTACTTTTCGCCCACGGCTATCACCCGCACCGTGCGGGACTCCGCATTGATATCGTAAAAGGCGCGGAAGCGGTTGCCCGGCCCGAGCCGGAGTTCCCAAGTCGCGTCCAGTACCGGCTTGTAAAGTCGCTTCCGGTTGGTCGTTTCGACTTCGGCATCAAACGCCAGTTGCCGTTCGAGGGCGTCGAAAATCAACCCATGATGTTTACGGTCGAATGCCCGGATATGGGCAAACGCTTGCGGTTCGATCTCCAGGGTGTATTCATTCGGCTTCGCCATCCCGACTCCGCATTGTGACGCCGCCGTCGCGCGGTGTCAACCGGCGGAATCGTCCACTTTGGCCTTGACGCGCCGGTCGCGCTTCGGGTATCGCCCCGCCTCCCGAAAATCCGTACCGACCGACCGAGGAGGCGCTATGCGCGGCAAGGACGTCCGCCCGTCGCTCGCTTGTGAACGCCTCGAGACGCGCGACACGCCCAGCGCCGGCGCGCTCGACACCGCCTTCGGCAGCGCCGGCAAGGTCCTCGACACCCATCTCGCCGGCCCGGCTCGCGCCGTGGCCGTCCAGCCCGACGGGCGGATCATCGCTGCCGGCTCCACCCGCGATAGCGCCGGCCGCTCGGTCGCCGCCGTCGCCCGCTACAACGCCGACGGCACGCCCGATACGACCTTCGACACCGACGGCTTCCGCACCGTCTCCTTCGGCACCCGGCCCGGTACGTTCGCGGCCGTCAGTGTGCAAGCCGACGGCAAGCTCCTGTTGGCCGGCGACGACGGCCGGCTGGCCCGCGTCGTCCGCCTCAACGCCGACGGCTCGCTCGACACGACCTTCGACACCGACGGCATGAACCAGGTGTCGCTCGGCACCTCCGGTGGCACCTTCAGCGCCGCCGACGCCGTCGTCACCGCCGAGGGCAAGTTCGTCGTCGCCGGCACTTACACGCCGGACACCTCGGCCGGCACGCGGGCGGCCCTCGAGCGCTTCAACGCCGACGGCACCCGCGACACCACCTTCGGCACCGGCGGCGTGACGCTGACCGGCGCGGCCGCCGGCGGACTGACCGCGTCCGCGATGGCGCTCCAGGCCGACGGCAAGATCGTCGTCGCCGGCTCGCAGACCTACGGCACGAACTACTTCTTCGCCCTGGAACGCTACACGACCGCCGGCCGGCTCGACGCGTCCTTCGACCGCGACGGCCGGGTCACCACCAGCTTCCCGCAGAACACCAGTGCCGTCGCGCTGCAAATCCTCTCGACGGGCCACATCGTCGTCGCGGGCACCGGCTTCGAGGTCGCCCGGTACACTGCCAACGGCGCGCTCGACCGGACGTTCGGCTCGGCCGGCAAGGCGCGTCTGAACCCGGGCGGCACCAGCCGGGCGTCGGCCGTGATCGTCGAATCCGACGGCAAGGTGATCGTCGCCGGCAACACCAACCAGGGCAGCAACCCCGACAACGCGGCGCTCGTACGCCTGCACGGCAACGGGCAGACGGACCTGTCGTTCGGCAACCGCGGCGTTCTCGTCAGCGATCTCGGCGGCAGCGAGCGCGTCGATGCCGTGGCGCTGACGGCCGAGGGCCGGCTGCTGACGGTCGGCGCGTCGGCCCCGAACGCGAACGGCACGAACTTTGCGCTGGCCCGCTTCAACACCGGCTACGCCAAGGCCGCGACGACCACGACGCTGACCGCGTCGTCGACGTCGCCGACCTTCGGCCAGATCGTGACGCTGACGGCCAGGGTGACGGCACCCACCGGCGCGAGGCCGTCGGGCCAGATCGTGTTCAAGGTCGGCGACGCGGTGTTGGGTCGGGCGAACCTGAACGCCAGCGGCGAGGCCGTGTTGAACACGGTCGGGCTGCCGGGCGGCACGCATCAGGTGACGGCGAACTACGCCGGCACCGCGGTGCTGGCTCCCAGCGCGTCGGCCGCCGTCACAATGACGGTGGCGCGGGCGCGGGTGGTCGTGGGCGTCGCGGCGCAGGTGCCGTCGGCCGTCTACGGCCAGCCGGTGCAGATCGGCGCGAAGGTGACGGTGATGGGCCGGCCGAGCGCCCGCGTGACCGGCTCGATCATGTTCATGGCCGGCAACACGTTCCTGGGCACGGCCGTCATCGGCACCGACCGCACGGCCCGCTTCACGCTGACGAGCCTGCCGCCGGGCCGGTACGCGATCCGTGCGATCTACACCGGCGACACCAACGCCCTGCCGACGGCCGCTCCGACCACCGCGACGCTGACGATTATGAAGGCCCCGACGGCGGCAACGTTAGCGGTGACGGGCAACCTGACGGTATCGGGCCAACCGCTGACGCTGACGGCGCAGGTGCGTGCCCCGCGGTCGGGGCTGCTGCCGGCCGGCCGGGTGACGTTCCGCGACGGCGTGACGGTGCTGGGCCGGGCGCAGCTCGACGCGACGGGCCGGGCATCGATCAACCTGCCGCGCGGCCTGGCGCGAGGCAACCACACGCTGAAGGTGACCTACGAGGGCAACGGCGGCTTCCTGGCCGCGACCAGCCCCGCGGCGACACTGTCGCTGACGGTGTGACGCGGTTCCGGCGGCGCGGTACACTGATCGGGGGAAGACGTTTCCGCGGGGGTTCGACGCATGAGTGCCACCACGCTACCGGAGGTTGTGATCCGCGACGAGGAGCCGCTGATCGAGGAGGTCGATGGCCGAACTGTGGAGTTACCGCCGCTGGGCGTCAAATCGAGCTTGTTGGCGTTCGCCATCGCGGCGAGCATTCGCGACTGGGTCGGACTGCACGGCCTCGGTACGGCCGCGGTCGAGACGATGTTCGTCCTCGACAAGAAGTTGAAGCGTCGGCCCGACGTGGCGTTCGTGTCGGCGGAGCGCTGGCCGCTCGACCGCGACATCCCCGAAGTGGGCGATTGGGAGGTCGTGCCCGATCTCGCCGTCGAGGTGTTCAGCCCGAACGACGACGCGGAGGACCTCGCCCGCAAGGTCGTCGAGTATTTCGACCACGGCGTCCGCGAGGTGTGGCTCGCGATGCCGCGGGCGAAGCAGGTTCACGTCTACGAGAGCCGCGACCGGTCGCGCGTCGTGGTGCCGCCGGCCGAGTTGGAGACGGCGCTGCTGCCCGGCTGGCGGCTGCCGCTGGCCACGCTCTTCCGCGGCAGCCCGCGCGGGTGACGCGCCGCTGGCCCGCCCGACCCGATCCGGTATCCTGACGTCACCCCGCCATTGTGAGGCGCGCCCGTGGACGTCACGTCCGTCAGCCTGTTGGAGCGCTTGCGCGCCGCGCCCGACCCGGCGGCGTGGCAACGCCTCGTCGATCTTTACGAGCCGTTCGTGCGCCGCTGCCTCGGCCGCGACCCCGCCCTCGTCGGCGACCTCGACGACCTGACGCAAGATGTGATGGCGACACTCGTCCGCACGCTGCCGGAGTTCGAGCGGCAGCGCGACGGCTCCTTCCGCGCCTGGCTGCGCACGGTGACGGCCAACCGCGTCCGCCAGTGGCGGCGCGACCTCCGTCCCGCGGCCGCCGGCGGCACGGACGCCCAGTTACAATTCGCCGCGTTGGCCGACCCGGCAAGCGGATTGTCGCAGCAGTGGGACGCGGACCACGACCGGCACGTCCTGCGTCGTCTGCTGGAGTTGATCGAGCCGGAGTTCAGCCCGCCGGTCTGGAAGGCGTTCGTGCGGCTAGCGCTGGATGGCGCGAGCGCGGCCGAAGTCGCCGTCGAACTGGATACGACGGAGAACGCGGTGATGCTCTCCAAGTCGCGCGCACTGCGGCGGTTGCGCGAGGAGGCGGCCGGTTTGGTCGATTGACTGCGCGTTTTTCGTACAGGATCGGCGACGACGCGCATTCCTGATACTGACTCTGTTGGCGTCGTCGTGGGTTCGGTCGCAAGAGAAGCCTGCCCTGTAAGGAATCGGGCCGTTCTCCCGGTTAATCGATAAGGGGCTGCCGCTCCACCTTGGGCGGCGAGCCGTTCGCTAGTAAGGAGTCGCGCGCATGTCTCCGACGGCCAAACACCCGAACGACGTCGCCCTGGCCGCGTACGCCCTCGGCAAGCTCGACGCGGCCAAGGCCGACACCGTCCGCGCCCACCTGGAGGCGTGCGAGACGTGTCGCCTCGCCGCCGAGCGGACGCCGGCCGACACGTTCGTGCGCCGCCTGCGCGAAGCCCGTGGCCGGGCGAAGGCCGAGACGCCCGCGCCGTCCGTCGCCCGCACGGGAGTGCAACCGCCGGCGGCCGCGGTCGTCACCAACATCCAGCCGCCGCTGCCGGTCGTCGACGACGAGACGCCGCCGGCCCTGCTCGACCACCCGGCCCTCAAGGTGGAGAAGTTGCTCGGTCGCGGCGGCATGGGCGCGGTGTACCTCGCCCACCACGCGATGCTCGACAAGCCGGTGGCCGTCAAGGTGATGGTGGCCGAGTTGGTCGCCGACGAGAAATAGGTGCAGCGCTTCCAGGCCGAAATCCGGGCCGTGGCGAAGCTCGACCACCCGAACATCGTGCGGGCGCTGGACGCGCAAACGGCCGGCGGATTGCACCTGTTCGTGATGGAGTACGTGGACGGCCAGCGGCTCGACGAGGTGGTGGCCGCTCGTGGCCGGCTGGCGGTGGACTACGCCTGCAAGTGCGCCCGCCTGGCCGCGCTGGGCCTGCAGCACGCCCACGAGCGCGGCCTGGCTCACCGCGACTTCAAGCCGCAGAACCTGATGCTGTCGAAGACGGGTCAGGTGAAAATCCTCGACTTCGGCCTGTCGAAACTGGCGGCGAGTAGCGCGAGCCGCGGCGGCATGACCTCGCAGGGCGTGATCCTCGGCACCCCGGAGTACATGGCCCCGGAGCAAGCCCGCGACACGTCGACCGCCGGCCCGCTCGCCGATGTGTATGCGCTTGGTGCGACGCTGTTCTACCTGCTGACGGGCCAACCGCCGTTCACGGGCACGACGGCCATCGACATCGTGGTGAAGCAACTCAACGACGTGCCGCCGCGCGTGACGGACCTGCGGCCCGACGTGCCAGCCGGCTTGGCCGACCTGATCGCGCGGATGCTGGCGAAGGATACCGCGGATCGACCGCAGACGGCGAAGGACGTGGCCGAGGCGCTGGGGCCGTACACGACGCGGGCTGCGGCGAGTCCGGGTGCATCCGTGGCCGAGTCGCCGCCGTTGACATCGGCGGCGTTGCCGTCACTGACGACGAGCTTGCGCCGGACGGCGACGCGGCGGCGCTGGCCGTTGGTTGCCGCGGTGCTGCTCGCAATCGGGCTGGCGGTGACTGCGGCGGTTGTGTTCCGCGTGAAGACGGCCGACGGGAACATCGTGGTGACGGTCAACGAGCCGGACGCCGAGGTGTTCGTCGACGGCGAGCGGATCACGGTGACGCGCAAGGGCGACGAACCGATCGAGATTCGTAAGGCGGCGGGCAAGCACACGCTGGAAGTCAAGAAGGGCGGATTCAAGCTTGAGAGTCGGGAGTTGATGCTCAAGGCAGAAGGACGGGAGCCGATCAAGATCAACCTGGAAGCGTTATTTGCAGTGAAGCCGCAAGAGCCGCGGAAAGAAGAGCCAGTGAAGTCGGGGGAAATTACGCTGCCGGCCAAGCAAAAGATGCCCGAGAAGCCAGCAGAGGAGAAGGCGAATCTCGAAAAACCTGTCGAGCGGCCGCCGGTGTCCGCCAATGCTACCACGGAGCCTGCCGCCGACCCTAAGCGCTCCCCCGCCGCGGTCGACCCTTGGGGCTTGTACGAAGGGTGGGAGGTCGGAACGATGCGGAAAATGGCCATCTGGGTGGACGAGGGTGGTTGGCATTTGAGGGTCACGAATCACCGAAATGCCAAGAATATTAAACACAGCTACACCGGGACGGTCGCCGTCGTCGGCGGCTTGATCACCGAGGTGCGACCGCGGTTGCCCAAGGGGTACGCACACGGCCGAATCGAAGTTCAGCCCGACAAGTCGCGACTCACCATCGACTTTCAGACCACGAGCAACGGGCGGCAGGCCGGCTTCGATTTCCAAGTGTCGAAAGGGTCTAGGCAGCTCGACATCGAGATTACTAGGCCAGACCATGGAATCTTCATCGGGAGAAAAGGCTGGAGCGCTCCGACCGGGACATTCTCAATCCCGGTCGTAGAACCGCCCGGTGGGTCGAAGTGATGACCGTGTGCGAACCTTGCCCAAGGCAGAGTGTGCGGCACCCGGCCGTTTGTCAACGGGGAAACACCTGCCTCAGCCCCGGAGGGGCGGCCGTTGGTAG